>JAUMYO010000061.1 GCA_030528605.1 Peptostreptococcaceae bacterium
CTAAACCATTTGGAGCTTGTCAATAGAAAAACTCCACAACAACTTGACACGACCTTAAATAACCTGGATGTTGTAAAAAAATGGATACTATGATATAATATAACCAAGAAAATGTTAGCCGTTTCTCATAAGACGGGATATAAGAGTTATGAGATCTAATGTAGCCACTTGCCGATGGTGTGGGATATAAGTGATTCGGTGCGTAAATGTAGCCACTTGCTATATGGGTGGGGTATAAATAATATAGTGCGTAAATCCCTCTGATCGATATGATAGAGGGATTTTTTTGGAGGTTTGCATGGAGATAAAACAAGGATATTCTTATCATATCAAAGATCGTTTCTTTTCAGATGTGTCAGATCCCTATCTGATGAGCAACAAGGAAAATGGTAATTATCGACCGCATTACTATGCGATCGAGGATTCAAAGAATAAAGATATTTTTTGGATGATACCGATCAGCTCAAAAGTTGAAAAATACAAAAAGATCGTAGCTTCAAAGATAAAAAGGAATGGTAAATGCAGCACGATTTGTTTGCCATGAGACATAACAAGTTCTTCCTTCCAAAAAGCAGTCAAGAGAAAGCACAGAGAACCTTTTATCGAGCGAACAGCTAAAAATTGTTTGGGAAAGAGCGTATCGTGGTATAAAATAAACAGAAACATTTGTTGACAGGTATTGATGAAAGAGAAAGGGAGAAGAGTATGGGAATTTTTGCATGGATTATTTTTGGTGCATTATCCGGATGGATCGCGAGCATGATCGCCGGAAAAAATAAAGAGATGGGCGGTTGTGCAAACATCGTCGTCGGGATCATCGGAGCGATGATCGGAGGATTTGTGATGAATGCGATCGGCAGCTATGGCGTGACCGGATTCAATGTCCGAAGTCTCGGGGTGGCGATCTTGGGATCATGGATCCTGCTGTTCATCCTTTCCAAGGTGAATGGCAAAAAATAAAAGAGTTTTCTTCTTTTTGGATAAAAAGATAAATAAAACAAAAAACGTACCGACCCCCGGAGTCAGCCGAAAGCTGATGATCGGAGGTCGGTATTTTTGTGCGCTCTTATCGGATCCGGATCATTCAAAAGGGTATCGGATCAAAGGAATGCCTTGAAACTCTTTCAGAAAGATATCATCAAAATATAGATAGATAACAAAGAGCACAGAGAATAGTATCAGCGAGAAAACGAATAAAAGATATCGCTTTCTTCTTTTGATATAAGATAACAGGTTTTGTTTGAGATCTTTTCCATTATTTTTTTTCATCACTTCACCGCCAAGTAATCATCCTGCGACCCGAAAGTGACAGATCACAGGTCTTTCATCATAGACTAAAGATCTTATACTGAAACCTGATAGACAGCATAGAAAAATCTTCTCGCCTTTTTGATATGATCAGTCGATCACTCTAACAGATATTTAGGAATATCACTCATAGAAGCTCGAACCGATCCTATATGTTCAAAGAGGTTTTAGTATTATACCGATCTTTTAGGATACCACTTATCAATATTTCATTTTTGATAGCTTGCAAAGAAGGATCGGTCGCCGATCGTTCCATCGGAGCTGTACTTATGTGAGGATCTTATTGGATGACAGCATAAGATCCGACAGAAAGAATAGAAAGGTCTTCATTCCTTAGTGGATACGATCGATCGCCCCAACCGATATTGAGGGATATCATTTATAGAAGCTCCGATCGCGGTTTTGGGATAAGACGATCGTTGCTTTGCCGGATACCGCCGAGGGACGGAGCGTGATCATCAGTTCGACTTGGATCTTTTGTGAAGCGGAAGCTCCACCGAACGCTTCGGTGCGACCATTTTTTTGTCCTTGCCGATCTGCGGAGAAAACGAGATCTCATCACCGCCATATCTTATGACGATGCGAAGAGTACCTTTCGACGCATCCTTTGTTTGAAGGAACAGTCCGGAGTCAAGATCGCCGAGATCGATCTTTTTCTCAGTCTTTCCGACTTTTTGATAGACCTCGATCGTCGTGCCGTAGTATTTCGGCAAGATGACGATCCCTTCGTTAAAATCATCGCTGATCTGCACCGAGCCGATCTCCTCCATCGCCCAATACTTGGTATCGCGCATATCATACCGGACTTTGTTGATATCCTGTTCGCTGTTGTAATATCGGTAGGCAAACAGGGTACTCGGATCGTCCTTTGTGACCAGTTTTTGATAGTTCAGATCGATCATGCCCTTGGCATCCTTTTTCGGGATGAGGATCTTTTTGTTCAGCCCCTGAGGGACATAGATGCGATAGATGTCCTCCAGCTGTCCCTCACGGATCTTGTTCAAAGAGAGGACGAAGTAAGAGTCAAAAGGCGCATCGAAGCCCGATCCGTTCGTGATGAGGAAGGGGTCGAACACCGGGATGAGATCATGGATCGGTTCGCTTAGCGTATAGCCGTTCTCTTTTTTGCCGGCAAAATCGAGGATCTGCTGCTGCGTATAAGAGACCCCGTTTTGATCCGACATTGCGGAGAGCCCGGAGTACGGAAGATTGGTATCCCCCGTTCCCGATGTCAGCAGCCATTTGCCGTTTTCTTTTTGGAAGACCAACTTGCCCTCAAAGACGAGATCATTTGCTTTGATCCGCTTGTTCGGATCGCTCGGATCTTTCGCGAGATACCGTACATCGGCGAGCACTGCCAAGGTATCCGCCGTCTGATAGATCACTTTGGCAGAAGGGATGTCCCAGAAGGTCTCGGGTCTCGGCTCGGGATTCGCCATGCCCTTGTACGCATAGATCTTTCCGTCCTGACGGATCAGATGAGATGTCAGTGCTTTTTTGACTTCTGCGGCTTTTGCTGCGGGATAGGTGCTATCCGCGATCTTCGCGAGTTGTTCCGGCGTGTTGCGAAGTCCGTCGACCACCTCATAATACATCTTCGGCTGGTCGAACTCCATTCCCTTTCGGATCGAATTTTTGCCGAGCGTATAGCCTTCAAAAAGCAGCACCTCGTCCAAGATCTTGGCATTGGCGAGCGATTGGGAAAGCAGTGCGACCAATTCTTTTTGTGCGATCGGCTCGATCTTGACCTCCTGTTTGACAACGGACGCAGGTGCGCTATAAGGTTTCGGTCTCACCATCGTGCCGGCATAGCTCATGCTCGTTGCACTCAGCATCAGCGCGAGACAAAGTGCGGAAACAAAATGATATCTCTTCATGATCTTTTCCTTTCTGTTACAAGATCCTTTGTTAACACTAAGACCTATCGGGATCGATCATATCGATCCAAACTTCTATGAGCGATACTCCTAAATATCTGTTCGAGTAGTTTGCCGATCGTTCCGATAAGGGACGAAAATATTTTTATCATCTCTATCCAGTTTTAGGATAATACTATTATTCTTTAGAACCGGCACTTAACAACACTTTTATTTTTTATGGCTTATATGGAATGATTCTTCGCCCGTTTCGTCGTTTCATCAGAACGGAATGTTGATGTGCTTATTTTATTGGATAATAGTATAACAACACAGTGCTGCGAAATTTGCGGTCGTTCACCGACAAGGTCTGTTCTTTTATACTATCACAAGATCGATGGATATAAAACAACAAAATGGTTACATTTTGGTTACCGAATGAGACCGATCGCTATCCGATACTAAAGCCTATTTGGATCCGGAGTATCGAACCGATCTATATACGTTATATTCCTAAATACTTGTTAGGTCGGTCGGTTGATCGTATCCAAAAGGCGCAAAAATTTTTCTATGCTGTCTATCAGATTTCAGTACGAGAACAAGACGAAGATCGGATCCATCCTTGGGATCCGGAGGCGATCTGTTTGTGAAGGAAGCAAAAAAATAAGATGCCGTGCTCGACATCTTATTTTAGAGGAGATCCTATGTTATGTTGTTATTTTCCGTTTAATGCGATCCCATATCAGCACCGCTCTTGCGAAAGTTTTTCCGAACGGACAGTGCGTACGAATGCGATCGTGTTCAGCGAGATCGTAACGATCAAAAGAATGCAGGAGACGACCAGCGTTGTACTCGTTGTATCGTAGATCGCCGCGATATCTTGGATCATCACCAAATGATGGTGATAGATGATCTGGAAAAGCAAAGCACTGGCACAAGCAGCCATACTGAGAAAGGATCGACGGGTCTGATGTTCCAAAGAGCTTTGCTTCGCTTTGGCAACATTGGTCCCGGCAAGAGCCCATGCCGCCGATCCGAAGATCAGACTTCCGAGATTCAATAAACCGTACATGTTTCCTCCTTCGACAAAAAGACTTTTCTTTATCAACAAAAACTTTTAAGTGCTTACGGTCATAATAACACAAAAACGAAAAGAAAAAAACAACAAAACGGTTACAAAAAATCATTGGAGAAAAAATTTTGCGCGACCGGGAGCTTCGCAAAGACATTCGTTTGCTTTCGGAAGATCGATCGCATCAAAAAACTTGACAAGCTTTTGCATAGCCTTTACAATTTGCTTAGAGTGTTGGAAATAGGATCTGAAAGGGTGGAGAAGATAGCGCGTCTGTTTTGGGGAGATGGGATATTTTCAAAACAAGACCGGGCGCAAACTTTCGGATCTCGATAAGGATCGGGAAGAGATCGACAGATACGGACAGGAGATACAGATGATTTGGAATATAGCACTTGTCATACAGACCTTGCTGGGCATCATCGGTTTTGCGGCGGGAAAAATATTTTTTGCAAACAGGGTCGAGGGGCAGCTGCTCATCGGCATCGGTACAGGAGCGGTCGTCATGGGACTCTCTGTGCTTTTGATCCGGATCGCACTTAGAAAACGCAAACTGTCGGATAAGGACAAACGCTCCGTGATCGGCATGATCGAGCGCAAGGCAAAGCGGCACAAAGACTGTGCTCAAAAGGCGGGTCATTACACATTTTATATCAGTATGTATGTTCTGGCGATCGCGATCATCGCAGTCGTCGTCGGCGGGTCCGATCCGCTCATCCTCAGGACGCTTCTGGCAGTCGCATCGCCACAGATCCTGCTGTTCATGACGCTCTATCTGGTGGGGCGGATCCGAGATGACGACTGGCCGTCTTGACAAGCACGACATTTGCTAAAGGATCGGGGGAGTTTTGATGGATGTTCGATATATGCCCATCCGAACAAAAAAAGAACCGATACTCTCTTCAAGCTCTAAGGCACCAATTGCCGGCGAGGGAAGCGAGTTACGGTCCTATAGATAGAGCACCCTATTCAGACAAGGGCGTCAACCTTTTTTTTCAAAAGCGGATAGGGAAGTTCAGCGACAGAAATGCAGCAGAGCATCATTGCCGTATTGAAAAGATCAAAAAGATACTTTGAGATCAAAAGATCCTATCGAGCGAACAAAAGCCGGATAGGATCTTTCTGTTATAAGATCGACCGATCTTTTAGAACATCTCGCCACCTTTCGGGAACAGTCCGTAAAGTCCGCCCGTATGGATGAACAGGATGTTTTGATAAGATTTGAAGTCGGCGATCGGATCATGCTTTCCTTCCGCTGACAGCTTGATCTCGCTGATCAGCCCTTTGAGTGCCTTGCCCGTATAGACCGGATCGACGAAAAGACCTTCCTTGCGCGCGATCTCCTTCAAGAAATAGAAATCCTCCGGCTCGTTCAGCGCATAGCCTCGTCCGCGATACGAGTCGATGATCTTCAGCTCTTTTTCGACGATGCCCAGGCTTTCCGGCGTATGCTGCTGTCCGCCCTGCGACAGATATTTGCAGCAGTCGATGATATTTTCATACGACCTTTGCTGAAAAGCCTCGCGCGTATCGCTGATGCTGAACCCGAGCACATCGAAGCCGCCGCCGTAGATGATATTGCCCACGACCAGCCCGGCATAGGTCCCCGTCGAACCCACCGTATCGACCACCGCATCAAACCGGATGCCCATCGCCTTCTCCTGCTCCATGATCTCCCGTACCGCCTCGATATAGCCGAACATCCCGATCGCATTGGATGCGCCGGTCGGGATGATATACGCCTTATCACCCTTCTCGGCATACTCCGCCCGGATCTCCTCCATGATCGAAAGCACATTCGCATAGTCTTCGCTGCGGATCAGCCGGATGTCCGCACCCAGGATCAGATCGAGCAGATAATTTCCGTTTGGCGGATCCTTCTCCCCGTCCACGAGGACGAGCACCGCCTTCATACCGAGTTTGTTTGCGACGACCGCCGTTGCCCTCGCATGGTTCGATTGCAGCGCGCCACAGGTGATCAACACATTCGCTCCTTCACGCTGCGCCTCCGCGACCGAATACTCGAGCTTGCGGACCTTGTTGCCCGACAACTCGATCCCTGTCTGATCATCACGTTTTACATAAATATTTTTGCCAAGCTCCTGCGATAGACGCTCCAGCTTTTCGATCTTCGTCGGCAGATCAGCCAGCGAGATCTTTTGCGGGATATGATACATATGACCTCCGATCTGTTGTAATGGATATGGGTGAGGGAAGATCTTCGTCAGCATCGAGCGATGAGATCGCAGAGTATTTCATCCGCCTTGATCCACGTCATCGAGTGCCGACCGGTCGCCTGCTAAAGACGGTCCAGTGCCGAGAAGATCGACGGTGCAGGCTTTTCCTCGACCGTTTGCAATCTCGGGCGGATCTGTGCCAAAAATCCTTCGCGCTCTTCAGCCGAAGCAAAGGTCCGCGCCGGAATGATGATCGCCGACACCGGCGAATTGTAGAGATAGATCGTCCCGTCCTTTTCCCGGAGCTTTGAGATCGAAGCATAATTCACCAGCGACTCCCCATCATCTCCCTTTGTGAATATGCCGTCCTCTTTCAGTTCCAAAATTTTTTTGCCGATAAAATAGCTTTTCTGTTCTCTCAGGACCTTCCGGATCTGCTTCGTGTAGATCTTTTTCATCATGCGAGGGAAGTAGGCTGACCAGATCACACCGGTGATCCCCAGCGTCGTCATCCAGTACCAAAAAGGGATCTTGGTGATCCTGCCCAGCACCGGCGGTAAAGCAAAAAACATCAACGTCCCTGCAAACCTCGACTTATTGTGCGAACTGCGCATCGCCGGGGAAGTATCAAAATAGTCCAGATTGAAATCGATATAATCCTGTTCCGTAAGATCAAGATCCAGTTTCATAAAGCCTCCTTATAGGATCTCGTTCATCGAAGATCCGAATTTTTACCCCTGATATCTCAGAGGATGGACTTTTTGACAAGTCCTGCTCTCAGACTATCACATTATGGTTTTTTTCTCAACAATAATTTTGGGACCGCCCCGGCAAGATCTCGTCCGAAGAAGATCCGCATCGTTTCTTTGCCGGCAAAGATCGATCGCGAAAAAGATGCCTGATCTTGTCGCGTATCAGGCTCTATTGTATAATGAGAACGTCACGATATATATATGAAAACGATTCGTGCAACGACAAAAACGAATGCTCTATCCGTTTGCCGAAGGAAGAGCGACACAGCAAAGAGATCCTATACCGTCCTGCACCGATGCGCGATGTGCTCGATCGTGTACGGAGAAGAAAACGATAGAAGTTCCCGAAACGGATCATTTTGAAAACATTGCTTCCTCGCTGTCAGTGCGGTATAATAGATCGTATTCAACGATGAGTGGAGCGACAGAAGCGTTCACCACAAAATTGTGTTTTGACAAAAGGAAAATTATGGATAAAGAAAAATATCTTGTTATGGATGCGGAGCAGCTTCGTGAGGATCTGATCGCCGATATCCTTATCGATCCTTCGGAAGGCAGGAAGGTCGTGCAGGAGATCAAAGGATCGGATCGGTATCACAAAGACCCTGTGTTCAAAGCGTATATCGATTCGGCATGGGCGTTGATCATGGGACTGTTCTCGAATTTTTCAAAGATGATCCCGATCTCGATGGAACTGATCGAACGCACGCAGAAGTTGGGACTGTACGAACTCACTTCATTAAATTGGAATCTGGTAGGAAACTCCTACTACCAGATGAATGTGCCGGAAAAAGCACTCGAGAGTTTCTACTATGTGATCCGGATCGAAGATCGCCACGGATCGTCCAAGATGAAACGTATCGCCTACAATAATATCGCCTTGATCTATCTGCATCTCAAAGATCATGAAAAAGCACTCCGATATCTCGACCTTACATTGGCAGAACTGCAACGTCAGAAGACTTCTTCACGCTACCATTCTTTGCTGACGGCATGTTTGAGCTCGACGCTCGAAGTGTTGCTTCAGCTCGGTCGGATGGAGGATGCGGAGAAGATCCTGCATCGACTGCAAGCCATCGATGAGCGCAAGGTGACACCGGAAGTGATGGTATCTTATCGGACCTGTTTGATCGACTATTACTTTGCCAAAAAAGACTATGAAGAAGCGAAAAGAAATTACCAAAAAGCACGAGAACTCGTCATCGGCAATGGCGTGTTCCCGCTTGCCCGCGTGGTACACAACTACGTCAGACTTTGCCGCGAAGCGCGGCTCGAGTATGGATATTATATCGAAGATCTGCTGTATTTCGAGGAGTTGGAAGAAGTAAAGAACGACGAAAGATTCGTGGAGCTTTATCGTATGATCCGCGAATACTATCTTGAGATCGAAGACCGGGAAAAGCAGCGCAAAGTCGATCGGGATTATATCGCCCTGCTTGAAAAAAATGACGAGTCCCTTCGCAAAAGACAGCTGGATTCGCTGAACATCGTGGACGATCTGGTGAAGACCGGCGAAGATCTCGTCGAGGTCGAGACCAAAAACACCGAGCTCAGAAAGATCGCCGAAGAAGCGATACGACACAAACAGGAGCTTCAGGACACCTATCATCGGATCGAGATCATCAACAGATTGGGGCGCACGATGACCGCCTCCTTGGACCTTGCCGAAGTGGTCGATGCGATCTACCGCAATCTAAAGGAGAACATCCCGCTGGACAACTTTTTGCTGATGGTCGGCGAGCCGGAACATGGTCGCCTTCGCTCGCTCGTCTTCTATAATGATGACGAACTCTTCCCCGAGGTCTCCATCCCGCTGGACGATCCGAACAGTTTGATGGTGAGCTGCTATAAGAGCGGGCAGCCGCTCTTTTCGGGCGATGTCGAGAATGACGACCGATTCAAAGCACTCAAACCGATCCGCGCCGGCAATTCCGGCAGTGCGGTACGATCGGTGATCTTTATGCCGCTCATCGTGGGAGAGCAAACGATCGGTGTCTTTTCGATCCAAAATCTGTCCGAAGCGATCTATACGCCCAAGCATATCGAATTTTTGGAAGAGCTGTTGCCGTATCTGTCGATCGCGCTGAACAATGCCGTACGATCATGGACGCTGGAAAGTGAGATCCGTTCTCATCTAAAGACGCAGCAGGAGCTGAAGAGAGCCAACAAAAAACTGAGTCGCCTCTCTTCTTTGGACGGACTGACCCGGATCGGCAATCGGCGGATCTTTGAAGAAAAGATCCTTGCGATGCTGGAGCAGTCGGAGGAAAGCGGTGCACCGATCGCCATCTATATGATCGATATCGATGATTTCAAAAGATACAATGACACCTACGGTCATCTCGAAGGAGACGAGGTGCTCAAAAAAGTGGCAAAGATCGTACAAGCGAAGATGGATGATGTCAATGGACTTTCCGCGCGATTCGGCGGGGAGGAATTTGTTGCCGCGACATCGGGATATGATCGCACAAACGCATTTTTGCTTGGGGAGGAGATCCGCAAAGAAGTGTATTCTCTCGCGATCGAAAATCGTATGACACCGCTCGGGCAGATCAGCATCAGTATCGGGATCGCTCTATCCTCAGGTGCCTCGGTATCCCAAAAGTCCATGCTGATGCGCTGGGCGGATGTCTCCCTCTATCAGGCAAAACATTCCGGCAAAAACAAAGTCGTCCTCAAAGAAGTCCACTATGACGGCGAAGCCTTTGTCGAGCTGGAACACAAATAGATCCTGTGCAAAACGGGATGCACAAAACAAAAACTCCGCGGATCGGGATCGGACCGATAGCGGAGTTTTATAATGCTTATCTGGCATTTGTGTGACCACAAGACGGATATCCTTTAGACCCGGCACTTGGCAACATTTTTATTTTTCATAGATCGTAAGGAATGGTGCTTCCACCGCTCCATTTTTCCATTGAAGCTGTATTTATGTGATGATCTTATGGGACAACAGTATTATACTAAAATTTATTTGACTCGACACTTGAGACCGAAGGGATCTTAGGATGATCGGGTCACAGATCTTTGTTACCGAGCACAGATCCCAAGATCAACAGCGAGAGGATGCCGATCCACAACGCCGGCAAATGAGAATGTGCTCCGTCATATCCGGTCTTGGGACTGGAATCGATCGCATCGACCGGACCGCTTCGGACCTTTCTTTGGTGATCCGACCGAGGGATCGCTTCATTGCCGATCGAGAACTCCGGATCATCGGAAGCGTCCGAGTGTTTTTCGGTTTTTTCGGAATCGCCCGATCCGCTATCGACCTCTTTGTGCAAAAGGTCGGGAGCGGTACCGAGATCGCTTGGCAAGAAATCTTCGTGCTTAGGGATGGAAGGATCCGTGACCGGATCTTCTTTTGTGTCATCCGGATCGCTTGGAGTTTGTCCGATGGCTCTTGAGCGATCGGGATCTTCGGCGAGGTCTCTCGTATGATCCGATGATGACGGACCGCTCTCGGTATGGGCGGGATCCGGTCGAACGCTGCTGTGGACCCAAACAGGATCTCTTCGATCATCCTTGTCGGTCGGATCGCTCGGGTCCGGATCTCCTGCGCTCGGACCCGATGCTCCGGGATCGTCACCGCTCGTCGGATCATCCGTATTGTTTGGATCCTTGTCATCCGTGCCGGCATTCGGATGCGTCGAGCCGTTTGCGGAGCCTGCATCTGTTGTGCTTCCGGTATCGCTCGGTGCACTCGGCGAGGCATCGGTTTGCGGATCGTTGCCGGCATCTTGTGCACCGTCATCGGGCGCAGGGGCTTTGGGATCCGTATCCGAGGACCCATCCGATAAGATCGGCTGATATCTTATCCGGATCGTCTGCTCCTCATTCGGCTTGAGATCGATACGATAATCGCTTACAGGATAGGGCGCATCCTCCGGGAGATCCGTCTCTCGCAACAGATAGCGTCCCGGAGCAAGTCGTTTTGACACCGCTTCGCCACGCTCATCCGTTCGGATACGATCGATCGGATGTGTATCGTCCGGCTCATTGTCCCTGTCCGTATCGGAATAGATCTCAAATCCGGCATCCTCCACCGGCAGATCGCCGGCATCGGTTTTTATGATACGGATCGTTCCTCCCTGTGAAGGATCCTGTTGGATCACGACATCAAGATCCGTGTATTTTCCGCCTCGGATCGTGATCGGGGTCGGTGTTGCTTCCAACCGATATCCCTCCGGCACATGAGTTTGCTCGAGAAGATATTCACCCGGATCGAGCCGTTTGGAGATCGCGACGCCCTTGTTATGAGAACCGGTCACGATCCGATCGATCTCTTCGCCGGATCGCGTGATGCGAAAAGCGACCCCATTCAACGCTCCGCCCCGATCATCCCCCGTCGTTACACGAAAAAGACCCTCATTACGATCTGCGCTTAGATCATACTTGATGCCGCTCAGTTCATTGGCGACAAAAATATTTTCGGCATTACGGAGCTGCTCGCCCGTTGCTCCGCGTTGACCCGGCAGAGGGAGCAGCAGATCATTTTTTTCGATGCGGATAGGATTCTCGATATAGTCGATCCCCGGATTATGGAGGATCCGATAGATCAGAGCAGCCGATCCGCCATTCAAAGCATCGCTCAGAATATGGATACGCATCTCTTTGTCCTGAGAGCGGTACTCTACCCGATAGTCCGTGCCTTCGACAAGGGTCATCGTATCGGCTTTGTTGCCTACTCGTTCACCATATTCATTGAGATCCTGATATTTGAACTCGATCCCCCGATCCTTGTCAAAACGGCTGCCGGTTGAGCCGATCCGGCTGATGATCGTCGATCCCTGAAGATCGATCCTTGCAGCATTGATGCGAGCATATAGCCCGACCGAACGATCGAGACGGCTGCTCAGCGAAAGTGCTTCCCAGTGGCTGATGATCTCATCGGTCACTTTTTTCGGAGAGTAGTTGAGATAATAGGTTTTGGTGATGTCCTCCCGTCCGCTGACATGGATGACAAAGGTGTTGTTTTCATTGACCTTTACATCGGAAGGATAGGAGAACGAGCCATACACCTTAAAAGTTCCGTTGATATCCTTTAATTTTTCGACATCTTCCCCAAACACAACGATCAATTTTTTCAAAGGCTCGCCGTTTTCAGTTCCGATCCGATCGTTTTGGGTGCGAAGGTAGAGCTTGCCGATGATATAATTTTTGTCCCCGATCCTCTTTTCAAGAGAAATACCGCTATCATGACCCGTTACCGGCGTGAGATCGATCGTGCCGGGAAAAGAGATCGTCAAGTGATCGCCATTCTTTATCCCCTCGCCTGGTGACGATCCGTCTCCGAATGCGGAAAGATCCCAATCGATATTGATCTGAAACTCCACCCATCGTTCGATCTTCGGGACCCCGTTTTTCGGATCCGATACCTCACCGGCACTGCCCTTGTAGTTGAAACGGATATTTTTTATGATCGCACCTACATCACGTCCCCACGGAGAAAAGTCATCCGGCAGATCCGTAGCAAAAGCATTGTGATACGACAAAATACCGCTTACAAACAATGACAGGATCAATAGAAGAGAGGTCGATCTTTTTGTTCTGCTCATATTATCACTTCCTTATTAATATCGCTATCTATATATCGCCTACGATCGCTCGGCTGATAAGAGAGCGGATATTCTTGACAAAGCTGAAATCCGATCGACAGCATAGAAAAATCTTCTCGCCTTTTTGATACGACTAGCAAATTACTCAAACAGATATTTAGGAATATCACGCATAGAAGCTCGAACCGATCCTATGTTCAAATAAGCTTTATACTAATATCCAATAAGATCATCACATAAATACATTTCCGTTCCAATGAAACAATGTAGTGATGAGGATACCATTTCCTACAAACTATAAAAAATAAAAATGTTGCCAAGTGCCGGGTCTAAAGGATAGTAGTATCAGTATAAAACGATCGCTTTGCAGATCGCTCTCGGATCATTACAAAGCGGAAACAGGATGCGGACATCCGACATCGGGATCTAAAGATCGGAAGGATGCCAAACACCGGGATGAA
>JAUMYO010000062.1:0-10302 GCA_030528605.1 Peptostreptococcaceae bacterium
TAAACCATTTGGAGCTTGTCAATAGAAAAACTCCACAACAACTTGACACGACCTAGAAACATTGATCTTATTGTGGATCTTACAAAGGTATGATACAATATGGTTGTTAAGGATGAGCCTAAAATGGGAAGAAAATGGAGGAAGTATGAAAGTCGTTATTATTGGGAGCAGTGCAGCAGCACTTTCCTTTGCTGAGACACTAAGAAAAAACAGCGATAATGAGATCATGATGGTAACACAGGAAAAGATCATGCCATATTTTAGACCCGCACTTTCACATATGATCTTGAATGATAATAAAGAAGAACGCTTTTTTTTGAAGCCTGAGGATTACTACAAAAACAATGGTATTGAGGTCGTTCTGGGAGAAAAAGTGATAGAGATCGATCCGAAAGAAAAAAGGGTGCTTTTAGAAAACAAGGGAGAGGTCTCTTATGACAAGTTGGTGCTTGCGGTAGGAAGTTATAATTTTGTTCCTCCGATCAATGGGATCGATAAAGAAGGCATCTTTGATCTGAAATATTTTAAAGATCTTGAGAAGATCAATGAATATGCAAGAGATAAGACCAATATCACCATTGTAGGAGGCGGTCTTCTTGGGATCGAAGCGGCTTGGGCTTTCCATAATGCCGGGAAAAAAGTGACGATATTGGAATTTATCCCGAGATTGATGGCAAGACAACTTTGTGAGGAGGCAAGCACGATCCTGGAAGATGAACTAAAAAGAGTGGGGATCGATGTTTTGACCGGAAAATCTACGAAAGAGATCCAAGGAGATGGTCGAGTTGATAAGATCTTGCTTGAATCGGGAGAGATCCTACCGACCGATCTGCTCTTCTTCTCGATCGGAGTTCGTCCGAATGTGGAGTTGGCAAATAAAGCCGGTCTAAATATTGATCGTGGGATCGTGGTAAATGATTTCATGTTGACATCGGATGAGGATATTTATGCGATCGGAGATTGTTCCCAAATCGGGCAAATGGTTCCCGGTATCTGGCCATTAGCGATGCAAATGGGCAAGATCGCAGCCGGTCATTTGATCGGACAGGAAAATCTGTTGACCATCAACCCGCCGATCGCTATTTTGAAAGCACTGGATATCGGCGTTTATTCTGCCGGAGATATCTCAAAGGCGGAGGATACGCTTGTGATCCGAAACGGCGAGGATCTTAAATACTTTACTTTTGAAAACAATAAACTGACAGGGGTAAACTTGATAGGAGATACTAAATTATCATCAAAGGTTCCTAAAATGCTGAGCCAAGGTTTTTCAAAAGAAGAGGTCGAGCAGTTGATTAAGGAGTAATGAATGCTTTTATTGGCAAAAAACTGGGAAGAATACAAGATCTTGGATGCAGGAGATGGTGAAAAACTGGAGCAGTGGGGAGATATCATCCTGAGAAGACCGGATCCTCAAATAATTTGGCAGACGGATAGATCTACGGGATCATGGAAGAACATCCATGCTTTTTATCACCGAAGCGAAAAGGGTGGAGGTCAGTGGGAGTTCAAGAAAAAGATCCCTGAGAAATGGACCATACGATACAAAAAATTGGTTTTTAATATCAAACCCACCGGATTTAAGCATACCGGTCTATTCCCGGAACAGGCGGCTAATTGGGATTGGATCATGCAGAAGATCGAGGATGCCAAAAGACCGATCAAGGTTTTAAATTTATTTGCATACACCGGTGGTGCAACCTGTGCGGCATCTTGTGCAGGGGCAGTGGAAGTCGTTCATGTAGATGCCTCAAAGGGGATGGTCGCATGGGCAAAAGAGAATGCTGAAGCCAGCGGACTGTCTAACAATAAGATCCGATATATCGTAGAGGATGTATTTAAGTTTGTGGAAAGAGAACATCGAAGGGGCAACTATTACGATGCTATAATTATGGACCCTCCTTCGTATGGAAGAGGTCCGAAAGGTGAAGTTTGGAAGCTGGAAAATGAGTTGCCGAGATTGTTGGAGTTGACTTCAAAGATCTTATCGAAAGATCCGCTTTTTTTATTGGTAAATGCTTATACGACCGGTTTTTCTCACATATCTCTGAACAATATGATGAAACAGGTTTTTGGCACGAAGTATACATTCAGTTCTGGAGAGATCGGGATCCCGATCGACCGCTCGGACTTGGTCCTGCCATGCGGTATTTATGCAAGATTGGAGAAAAAATGATCCAAGTAATATATGAAGATAATCACATTATCGTGGTTGAAAAACCTTTCAATATACCTACGCAGGAAGATGAGTCAGGGGATCTGGATCTTTTGAGTATGGTAAAAGAATATGTTCGAGTGAAATATAATAAGCCCGGGGAAGCATATATCGGCATGGTCCATCGTCTGGATCGCGTAGCAGGAGGTGTAATGGTATTTGCCAGGACCGGTAAGGCTGCTTCCAGACTTTCGGAACAGATCAGAAACAGAACCTTTGAGAAAGAATACTTGACAGTGGTCGAAGGAAGATTGAGATCGGATTCCGCGCATCTGACGGATCATCTTTTGAAGGACAATAACAGCAATACTGTTCGCGTTGTCCCAAAAGAACACCCCGGAGCAAAAGAGGCGAAACTGAGTTACGAACTTTTGGAGCGTAAAGAGGGCCTGGATCTTTTACAGGTACAGCTTTATACGGGGCGGCCACATCAGATCCGCGTGCAATTTTCTTCCAGAGGTTGCCCGATTTGGGGGGACGGGAAGTATTCGTCCGCGTACAAAAGCAAAAAGGGGATCGCATTATGGTCTCATAAGATCACGTTCGAGCATCCGACAAAGAAAGAAAAAATGACCTTTGGATCGATCCCGCCTATGGCTCCTCCATGGGATATCTTTCGATCGATCGAGAATATGCAAGAGGATCGGTAGAAACAACAGGATATATCGAATTTTTGGTGTTGGAAAAATTATCGATGCAGGAGTTTTTGTTACAAAGAATGCTTGTTTATTGAACAGGGATCTGCTTGTCAAGAAATTTCATTCAATTGACAAGACTATACCTTTATGATATAATCTTATTGTTAGCGCGAGGGGGTGCATTGTGAGCAATAATATTATGATCGAGGGCATCAAAAAAGGTATTGGCAAACATGTAGGGAAAAGCGTGATCGTCCGAGCAAACAAAGGACGGAAGAAAATCATTACAAGAAAAGGCACGATCGAAGGAGTATATCCAAGTGTGTTTATGGTGAGTTACATAGCCGATGGAGATATTGAAACAAGGGTTACTTATAGCTATTCCGATGTGCTGACGGAAAATGTGGAGATCAAACTTGCAAGAGAATAAGATACTGTTCTTTCGAATGGTATCTTTTTTGATGATAAAGAGAGGATCGCACTTTTGGATCCGACATTTCTATCATTATTAAGGAGGAGATGGGAAAGGTATGTCTGTTTTAATGAAGGCAAGAGCAAAGATCAATCTTTCGCTTGAGGTTTCGAGGAAACGAAAAAATGGATATCATGATCTACTTACAGTAATGCAAAGCATCGACATTTATGATACAATAAATATAGAAAAGAATGATAGCGGGAAGATCACGCTAAGTAGTAACATTTCGGATATCCCGATGGCAGAAAATATTGCTGTACGAGCCGCTGAGGCATTTTATCAAAAAAAAGGATCCTGTAAAGGATGTCACATCAAACTTCACAAAGAGATCCCGATGCAAGCCGGTATGGCGGGCGGGAGTACCGATGCGGCAGCTGTACTGGTCGGGTTGAACAAAATCTATGGATATCCTTTGTCCGATCGGGAGATTCATGATCTTGCGGGAAAACTCGGTGCGGATGTACCGTTTTGCTTGGTTGGAGGGACGAAAAAGGCGTTTGGCATCGGCGATGAATTCATGGATCTTCCTCACATCGATCTTTTTTTGGTCATTGTAAAGCCGGATGAGGGGATCTCGACGGCAACGCTTTTTAAGATGCTTGATCGCAATGATCTTACATCAGGAGAGCGAACATTGAAAGCGGTGAGATCGATATGTGCCGGAGACAAAAGAGGTCTTTTTCAACATATGACAAATGGATTGTACAATAAAAGTTTGGTATTAGTTCCGGAAATGGATGAGATCATCCAAACGATGGAGAATGAATTTGGGGCTCAAAAGGCAATGATGTCAGGTTCCGGATCGACGGTTTTTGGAGTTTTTGAAACGGTCGAGAAGCAAAGCGGCGCGTATGATCATTTTTCAAAAAAATACAATAATGTTTATAAAACACGAACGGCAGAAGAGTCGATATCGTTTTTATAGAGGTGAAGGATGAATATAGGAATATTATTTGGTGGGAGATCGGCGGAACATGAGGTATCTTGCCTTTCTGCTTATTCGATTTATCAGAATATCGATAGAGAGAGATTCACTCCGATTTTGATCGGGATCACTAAAAACGGAGAATTTAAGTATTATGATGATCGGATCGACCATCTTTTGGATGCGACCTGGGAATTTTATTCGAGTTCAGTTCCGGTCGATATCATAGGACTAAAAGGCGGACCATCCATACTTTTTGATGAGCCGTTGAATATCGATTGTATTTTCCCGGTACTCCATGGACCATTCGGAGAAGATGGGAGGATCCAAGGTGTGCTGGAGTATGCGGGCATTCCTTATGTAGGTTGCGGTGTTTTAAGTTCAGCACTTTGTATGGACAAAGTGCTGACAAAAGACCTGTTGAAATTGAACGGGATACCTCAAACAAGATATGTTTTATATGAACGGGGGGAACTGCTTGAGGATCTGCAGCAGAAAATTTCTTCTTTTGCTTATCCTCTTTTTGTAAAGCCTTCCAATCTCGGCTCCAGCGTGGGAATATCTAAGGTGAATAGAGCTCAGGAATTAGGGGATGCGCTGGATATCGCGTTGCAATATGATCGAAGGGTCATCATTGAAGAAGGAGTTGATGCGCGAGAGATCGAGGTCGCGGTCCTTCGATCCACGGAAGAAATGATAATATCTGCTCCCGGAGAGCTGATCATTCAGGATGGATTCTATGATTATGAAACAAAATACAAGAAAAATACTACCACTTGGAAGATCCCGGCGGATCTCCGACAAGAAACAACGGATATGATCCGATCTTTAGCAAAGAAGGTATTTGCTTTACTCGGATGCAAAGGGCTTGCGAGAGTGGACTTTTTTGTTGAGAAAAATACTGGCAAAGTGCTTCTTAACGAAGTAAATACGATGCCCGGATTTACAGAGATCAGTATGTATCCTAAATTGATCATGAATGAAGGGATCGACTACAAGACATTGATAAGCCGATCGATCGATCTGGCGATGGAGGAATATGAATAAGAGAGAAAAGGCGATCGGAGTTTTTGATTCCGGATTGGGAGGGCTCACCGTTCTCAAGGAAATATCTAAAGTTTTACCAAATGAAGAGATCGTATATTTTGGAGATACGGCAAGAGTACCCTATGGTCCTAGATCGTCCGAAACGGTTACGAAATATACATTCCAATCGATAAATTTTCTTCTGGAAAATAATATCAAGGCGATCGTGATCGCCTGTAACACGGCAAGCGCAAGAAGTCTAAAAGCTGCACAAGAGCGATATAATATCCCGATCATCGGGGTGATAAAGCCGGGTGCTAAAGGATCATTGAAGGTCACAAAAAATAAAAGAATAGGTATCATTGGAACGGCGGGGACCGTTTCTTCGGGAGCTTATGAAAAAGAGATCATGAAAAGAGATAGTGAATCGAAGGTCTTTTCAAAGGGATGTCCTCTCTTCGTGCCGATCGTTGAAGAAGGATGGTCGGACAGTATAGTTGCAGAGTTGACTGCCAGAGAGTATCTAAGTTTTTTTGACGGGAAAGGGATCGATACATTGATCATGGGTTGCACGCACTATCCGATGCTCCACGATACGATATTCAAAGTTACGGAAGGAAAGATCACCCTGGTCAATCCTGCTGTTGAGACCGCGCTGAGGTTAAAAGAACTGCTTGAGCAGAAAGATCTTTTAAATGAGAAAGCTTCCGCCGGGAGTTATAAGTTTTTTGTATCGGATCTTCCTGAGCGTTTCCAAGCGATCGGAGAAGATTTTTTGAACAAACCTTTTGAAAACGTATCGGTTGTCGAAATACAAAAATACTAGAACTTGAAATTTTATCGTATTTTTGTTATATTAGAGGATGTCGGAGAGGTGAAAAAATTGGAAAATGTAATGATAAATATAAAGACGGTTCAATACGACAGCTCCAGTAAAGAACAAGATGTGATCGAACTTCGGACCGAAGGAAAATATTATAAGAAGAATAATGCAGATTATTTAATATATGAAGAGACGGAACTGTCCGGACTTTCCGGGACAACGACCAAGATCAAGATAAAAGGAGATCAAGTCGAGCTTCGTAGGATCGGAGAACATGAGTCGGCAATGTCTTTTGAAAAAGATAAAAGATTTCAAAGCGTGATGTCAACACCGGTGGGGAATATCCCCCTTGAGATCATGACAAATAATATCCGCTATGATATCTTGCCGGATCCCTTGTCGCTCAAATTGGAATTTGAATACAGTATAGCATTAAAAGGACTCTTTCAAGGGAAAAACTTGATCAGCATCGAAGCAACTCAAATAAAATAGGAGGTAGTATGCCTGTCAAGAAGGTTCTGGAGACGATCCGCAGAGAGCGACTCATCGAAAAAGGAGAACGGATCCTTGTTGCCTTTTCGGGAGGAGCAGATTCTGTTTCATTGTTGGCGATCCTCAAAGGCTTAGAAGACGAATTGGATATTGAAGTTTTTGCGGCGCATCTCAATCATCAAATTCGCAGCGTAGAAGCACATGAGGATGCGCTTTTTTCGTATAGAACGAGCAGGTCGATCGGAGTACCTTGCTTTTTAAGATCGATCAATATCCCGCTGTTGGCAAAAGAAGGGAAGATGACGATCGAAGAAGCGGCAAGATCGGCACGTTATCAAATGTTTTTTGAACTCAAAGAAAAACTGGGTATCGATAAGATCGCGGTAGCTCATAATATGGACGACCAAGCCGAGACCATTTTGATGCGCATTATGAGAGGGACCGGCTTAAATGGATTGAAAGGAATGGATTATAAGAGAAAGGACGGGGTCATTCGTCCGCTGTTGGACGTGAAACGATATGAGATCGAAGATTACTGTCGCTTGAATAATATTTCATATCAAACGGATAAGACTAATTTTGAAAATGAATATACAAGAAATAAGATCCGATTAGACCTTTTCCCTTTTATTGAAGAGGAGTTTGCGTGCAATATCAAGGAAGCCTTATCCAGAATGGCAAATGGTCTACGCGAAGACAGCACTTATCTCGAAGATCTGTCCCATACTATTTTTAAAGAGAATGCGCAGGAAATCGAAGACTATGCGATATCTTTTGAGCTGGATGCGTTGGAAAGTATCGATCCTTCGATCGTCAAGAGGCTGCTCAAGATCTCGTATGCTCAGCTGGCAGGTTCAGCGGAAGGATTGGAATCGATCCATTTGGATGAAGGGATGAAGATCATCAAAAGTTCAAAACAAGATTTGATGACTAATTTTCCGAAAGGGATTATTGCCGAGAAAAAAGGGTACAATTTTTATGTTAGCAAAAAACCGATCGAAGAAGAAAAAATAACATTTGAATATATACTCGATATGAATGGTATCACTATGATCCCTGAATTGTCAATCGAGATCGATGCTCGTATCATGAGCAAAGAAAAATGTAAATTGATGTCATCCGGCAGTAGTATAAAATCATTTGATCTGGATAAGATCAAGGGAGATCTTGTCGTAAGGAATCGACATGCAGGAGATCGTATCAGACCGCTGGGTTTTTCGGGGACCAAGAAACTGAAAGACCTTTTTATCGACAAAAAGGTCCCTAAAAGCATGAGAGAACGGATCCCGATATTTGTTGATGATGAAAAGGTGATCTGGGTCTTGGGGCATGAGATCAGCGAAGAGTCTAAGATCGATGAAGATACAAAGAAGGTGGTTCGACTGACTGTCAGACCGATTGCCAAAAATGACTTACAGCAGGAGGAAAAGTAATTTTGAAAAGAATATTTCGAGGGGGAGCTCCTTTTTATGTTATCATGATCATTTTGGTCGTGATCATACTGAGGTTTATGAATGCACCAACAAAAACAGTAACGGACTTCAGCTTTTCGGAATTTTATCAAAAGCTGGAGGCGAAGCAGATCACAGAGGTCAATATCGTAGATTTCAGTGTTACGGGAAAATATAAAGATGGGGAAGCGATAAAAGACTTTTCCACTTATATTCCTTACGCGATCCGTAGCGAACAATTTTCTAAGATCATTATCGATCAGTCTAAAGATGGGGATCTGAAGGTAATAGGAAGTGAGGCTCCGCAACAAAGTTGGGCGATCAACCTGATCCCAACTTTACTGATGGTGGGTGCGCTGTTTGTGGTTTGGTATCTTATGGTACAGCAGTCACAAGGTGGAGGCTCTAAAGTTATGGGATTCGGGAAGTCTCGTGCAAAAAGACACCGTGAAGACACACAGCAGAAGATCACATTTGATGATGTTGCAGGATTGGATGAAGAAAAGGAAGAACTGAAAGAGATCGTTGACTTTCTTAAATCACCACAGCGCTATACCGAGATCGGCGCGCGAATTCCGAAAGGGGTACTGCTTGTCGGTCCGCCGGGAACAGGTAAGACTTATCTTACGAAGTCCGTAGCAGGAGAGGCAGGGGTTCCGTTTTTCTCGATCTCAGGTTCCGACTTCGTTGAGATGTTTGTCGGTGTTGGAGCATCCAGAGTACGAGATCTTTTTGAGGAGTCCAAGAAAAATGCGCCATGTATCGTTTTTATCGATGAGATCGATGCCGTCGGTCGGCGTAGAGGGGCAGGTCTTGGAGGAGGACATGACGAGAGAGAACAGACCTTGAATCAGCTTCTTGTAGAGATGGATGGTTTTGGTGTCAATGAAGGGATCATCATCATGGCTGCCACGAATCGAGCGGATATCTTAGATCCTGCATTGCTTCGTCCGGGTCGATTTGATCGACAGATACTGGTAGGGATCCCTGATGTCAAAGGGCGTGAGGAGATCTTGAAGGTACATTCCAAAAATAAGCCGTTGGCAAAAGATGTAAGTTTCAAAGATCTTGCAAAAGGAACCCCGGGTTTTACACCTGCAGATATAGAGAATTTGATGAACGAAGCAGCTCTATTGACCGCTCGAAAAAAAGAAAAAGAGATCGATAAGAACACGATCGAAGAGGCAATTACTAAAGTAATAGCCGGCGTTGCTAAAAAATCAAGGATCATCAGCCCTAAAGAGCGAAAACTTACTGCGTATCATGAAGCCGGTCATGCGGTGGTCGCGACTTTGCTTCCGAACACGGATCCGGTGCATCAGGTCACTATCGTTCCACGAGGTATGGCGGGAGGATTTACAATGATCCTGCCGGAAGAAGACCGATACTATAAGACCAAAACGGATCTTAAAGAAGCGATGGTACATTTGCTGGGTGGACGCGTCGCAGAGCAATTGATGCTGGATGATATCTCTACCGGAGCGAGCAATGACTTGGAGAGGATCGCTCAGATCGCCAGAAGTATGGTGACTCGGTATGCGATGAGCGAAAATCTTGGAGCAATGGCTTTTAGTGATTCCGGGGATGAAGTATTCTTAGGAAAAGATTTTACTACGAGAAGAAATTATTCGGAAAAAGTTGCGTCTAAGATCGATGAAGAGGTCAAGATCTTGGTAGATGAAGCGTATGAAGTGACCACAAAACTTTTGAGCGAGAATATGGATAAATTGGACCTTGTTGCAAAAGCACTATTAAAATATGAGACATTGGATGCTGAGCAGTTTAAGCTTGCATACAATGGAGAGCTTGACTTGAGTGATGATCTGCCGGAAGATAAAGAAGATAATGGATCTGTAGAAACAAATGATCCGGATGATCTTATCGGCGGATCGGAAGAAGGATCTATAAGAGCGAGCGATCATATCGATACCACTGTCTAAAAAAGAAAGAGCATTGATCCTGTTATCCAATAAAATCACCATATAATACGTTTTCGATGGTACAGCACAGCGGTGGGCGCACCGCTCCTTACAAACTATAAAAAACAACAATGTTGTAATACTATTATCCAATAAAACAAACATATAAACATTTTCCCGTTCTGATGGAACGATGCAGTGGTGGTTGCACCATTCATTACAAGATATAAAAAATAAAAATATTGATCAGTGATAGTTCTAAAGGATATCAGTATAAGTGGTGGTTCTAAAGGATATTTGCATGAAACAAATAAATAGCCGGATCTATTCCTCATCGG
>JAUMYO010000062.1:10402-12899 GCA_030528605.1 Peptostreptococcaceae bacterium
GTTCTAAAGGATATTTGCATGAAACAAATAAATAGCCGGATCTATTCCTCATCGGGAATGGATCCGGCTATTTTGGTAGGATCAGATCTCAACACTGGATAACAGTCTGTATAAATAAGCCTTTCTTTTATCCTTAGGGATGGAGATCTCGTCATCTTTGTTTGGCGATGCAATGGGATCTTTGTCGGTAGATGGTTTCTGAGTTGTTGGGGTTTCCGCAGTCTGTGCTTGAGGTTTTTGTGCAATGTTCTTTTCGATCCCCGCAATTTGTTTTTCAGGCGGGAGTTTAGAGATCATCTCGTCGATCCGAACAAAACTATATCCTTTTTTTTGTAATGCAGGAATGATCTGATCAAGTGCCTGATCCGTATTAACATGTTTTGTGGTGTGCATCAATACGATCTTTCCATTTCCTGCTTGAGACAATACCGTATTCGATATTTCCGATGCGGAAAGTCCTTTCCAGTCCAAGGTATCGATCGTCCACATAACAACATAAAGATCATGATTTGCACCCAACACTTTGAGAACACGGTCGTTATAAGCACCGTAAGGTGGTCTGAAATAAGGGGCGATTTTTTGGTTCGTTGCTTTGGTATATGCGATCTTTGTGTTTTCCATTTCGCCAACGATCCCTTTGTCGGTCAGTTTAGTAAAGTCCGGATGACTGAATGAATGACTTACTACAAGGTGACCGCCTGCTTCCAACTCAGGGATGATCTCTTTATGTGAAGCTATAAAATTCCCTACGAAGAAAAAAGTGCCTTTGACCCCATATTTATCAAGTTTAGAAGTGATAGATCGGATCTTTTCGACGCTGTATCCATCATCAAAAGTAAGTGCCATCTCTTTGATCTGATCGTTTCCTTGGTTTATGACCTTTGCTTCAGCGAAAGAAAGGCTAGTGGTCAATATAGTCGTCATCATAACGACAGAAATAAATTTTTTAAAAGCTTTCATTGATTCTCCTATTGGTATATTAGATATTGTAAACGCGATCGTTTGAATTGATTCAATTCATCTTGATAACTTTCGATAACTTTTTCAGGGGACAGACCGTTTTTTAAAGCGGTACCGAATTTTGTTCCACCCCAAATTTTTTCAAACATTGGGATCTTTCCGTTGATCTCTGTAGGTACAGTCAGTTTTTTCTGTATATTTGCCGTAGTTAAGATATAGATCGCGGTTTGTGTAGGATTGAAGACTCTGTAATTCGTGATAGCCATTCTGACTCCACCGCGAGAAGATTTATTTTCCGGAGAAAAGCTTACACCGGGAAGTCCATAAGCGTTCAGCGCTGCGGCAAATTTTTCCGAGTCCAGACCTTTTGCGCCGACCCAAGTAAATTTATCGCCCTGACCGACACTTGTTCCTTCACCCATACCGGTAGGTATATACCCGAAAGCGGAAACGATATTCGGGATATTTGGAGAGGTGGGAACGAAAGTTAGTCCGGTGTCTTGCCAGATCATGGAGCGCGTATAGTTTTTCATCGGTACGACTGTTAGATCGCAATGGATCTTTCGGTTAAAGAATTTAGCCAATTCTCCCACGGTCATCCCGTGTTGGATCGGAAGATTATCTACACCGACAAAGGTCAGATATTTATCTTGTGCGATGTATCCATCCACGATGATCCCGCCAAGAGGATTCGGTCGATCGAGCACGATGACCGGTTTACTGTATTTTGCACCTGCGCGCATCACATAATTTAGCGTAGAAATGTAAGTGTAGGTTCGGGAACCGATGTCCTGCATATCAAAAAGCAATACATCGACATTATCCAACATGGACTTTGAAGGTTCACGCGTTTTGCCATACAGGCTATATACCGGAAGATCTAATCTCGGATCGGTATAAGAATCTACATAAGCACCTGCTCTTGCCGTACCGTCCAGACCATGCTCGGGAGAATAAAGACTTGTCAGGGTCGCTTTTGGATACTGAGCTAAAATATCGACGGTCTTTATCATATTAGCATTGATGCCGGTCTGATTTGTTACAAGCCCGACTCTTTTTCCATCGATCAGATAACTATGATCGGTCGTGATCCGCTCATTGCCGAGTATTACTCGATCGGTGATCGGTGGGGGAGTTTCTTTGAGCATAGGGGTATTTTGGGAGAAGTGTTGAACAAAATCCTCCAACCTCGTAAAAATCGTATTGATATTTTCTGCGTATGAAAAACTTGGAACAGCGATGAGAGATGCTGCAAGTAGTGAGATGATCTTTTTCATGTGATCTCCGTTTCTGATATATAAAAACCGATGCTTGACCATATACCAAGAGAGGGAGTTCCTGAAGCTCATATGATCTTCAAGAACGATCTGAAGCTCTTTGCGACCTCAAGCATGGTTGATCATTAAAATTACTATAGACGCTAAAGAGATTATATCTTATTTTTGAGAAAAAATCTTGGGAAACAGGTATTTTTTTATTTACATTATGATGACAAAATGAAAATATTATGAAAAATATTGAAATATCAATGATGTTA
>JAUMYO010000063.1 GCA_030528605.1 Peptostreptococcaceae bacterium
AGCCTGAAAGCAATTCAAAAGGCACCGGTCCTTACGCAAAGACCGGTGCCTTTCTTATAACAAACTACCCAAATAATTTTGTGTTATGCCACTTTTTCAAGTGAGATCGATTTCGTTTGGTGTTCCCATTTTACATCGATCTTCAGTCCAAGCTCTTTGAGTGCTTTTTGGACATCGGTCATCGGAAGAAGGACTCTTCCTTTCACATTGAGGACCTCTCCGCTGAGCATCTGAGCTTTTCCGTTGACCGTCATCACATTTTTGCCGAGAGTCAATTCTACGGTGTTCTCTACTTTCTTACCGTCTTCTTCTTTAACAAAAACGAATGTTGCAGTCTTTGTCGCTTCATCAAATTTCACTTCGATGCCCAACAGCTCCGCGATCGCTCTTGCAGGCAACATCGTTCTGCCTTTGTGGATCATCGGTGCTACATCCATCATCTTGTCGACGATCTTACCGTCTTCAAGTGCTTTGTACTCTTTTGATCCGATCTTCAATGTTGCGAGCGGAAGCGGCTGTTCAGCCAATGGTGTCTTGTTATCTTTGATCGTCTCATCTTTTGCCTTGCCTACCGGATCCGGTCGTACGGATGCCCTTGAAGAGCCTCCGCTTGCGCTTCCACTGCTCGGCGGCTGAGGTTGAGGCTCCGGCTCCGGCTGTTTTTTCGGCTCGCCGTCCAGTGCCATGATCGCAGCTTCGATCGCCTTGACCGCGTCATCCACTTCGTCCTGTGTCACATCCTCTTTGTTCGCTACTTTATCAAGCAGTGCTTGAGCTTCCGCGATCGCTTTATCATAGTCTTCTCTGAGCTCCTGATCCGATGCGCCGACATAACTATCGCTCTTCTTCACATTGTCCGCATCTTTCACAAGGTACTCCAGCATGCCGGTCTTCGGAGGCAGTTTTTGATCTTTGATCTCCAGCGCATCGATCGCACCGAGGATCTCTTCGATCGCCTTATCTACCGCTTGCTGTGTTGCATTTTGATCGTTCAGCAACGCCTGACCTGCGTCGATCGCATAGTCATAGCGTTTTTGGTTCGCTATGTCGGCATTTTTATACTCATCTTTTGCCTTGACATTCGGTGCATCTTCGACCAAGTATTTCAGATTGCTCTTATCGATCGGTGCTTTATCCGGCAACAGTGCGAATGCCGCAAGGACGGCTTCGATCTTCTTGACCGCTTCCGCTGCCTGTTCTTTCGTCACATTCGGATCCGCCTTGACCGCCTTCGCGTTCTCGATCGCCTGATCGATCGCCTCTTTGACTGCTTGAGGTGCTTGCTTATATTTATCCGAAGCTTTTGCCGCTTCCGCATCTTTCAGTGCTTTGTCCAGTTCGGACAGATCGATGATACCGATCGCTTTGATCGCATCTTCGATCGCTTTTGTTGCCTGATTGATCTCAGTCTGTGTCACTTTTTCTTTATTTGCGATCTTATCAAGCAATGCCTTACCGTCCTTGAGCGCATTCTCCAATGCTTCTTTCTGCTCGTCCGTCGCTCTTCCGTATTGAGCATCGTTCTTTACAGCTTCGGCATCTTTCACCGCTTGATCCAGCTTGGACGGATCGAGATCCGGTACTGCTACCGCCTGTTCGATCGCTTTGATCGCATCTTCGATCGCTTTCTTCGCTGCATCGATCTCGTTTTGTTCTACTTTTTCATGCTTCTTGACTTTTGCAAGAAGTGCTTTTCCGTTTGCCAATGCGTCATCCAAAGCTGTCTTCAATGCTTCGTCCGCATTTTTGTACTGATAACCTTTTTTCAGATCTTCAGCAGCTTTTGTCGCTTTCTCAAGCTCAGCGGTCTGTGGCAGAGCCACTGCATTTTTGATGTCTTCGATCGCTTTTTCGATTGCTGCAACGGCATCCTTCACTTCCTGCTCGGTCACGCCCGGCTTTTTCTTGAGATCTGTCGCCGCTTTGATCGCAGCATCCAGCGCATCTTGAAGTTCTTTCGACGCATTTTTGTACTGATAGCCTTTTTTCAGATCTTCAGCAGCCTTGACCGCTTTGTCCAGAGGCATCATATCGACGATACCGATCTTCTTGATCGCATCTGTTATCGCTTTTACAGCATCTTGCACTTCCTGCTCGGTCGCTGCCGATTTGTTCAGGATCTCCTTACCTTTTTCGATCGCCGCTGCCAATTCTTTCTGCAGTGCTTCCGGAGCATTCTTAAACTGTTCCGTCTTCATTGCATCTTCCGCATTTTTGATCGCTCGGGCAAGCTCCGTCTTGTCGACCGCCGGCGGTACGACGATCGGACCGAATTTAGCTTCCGCCGCTTCGATCGCTTTCACCGCATCATCGACCATCTGCTGTGTTGCATCACGGTTCCAAAGGACCATGAGCCCCTTGTGGATCACGCTCATATAAGCATTTTGAAGGGCTTTGTCCGCATTTTTGTACGCATCGCTCGCAAAGACGAAACGTCTTCTGTTGAGAACTTTGGTCAATTCCAATTTGTTGATATCGGACCGGAACAATTCGATGAGGAACACCATCTTGCCATCCTTTGTCAAGAACGAATCCTCCTCCAGGTAAATAGGGAATCGGAATTCATACTCTCCTCGATCGGTATCCTCGTCTGAACCCAGCATAAAGGATCTTTGATATAGACGCATCTTATAGTTCGGTGCCCCGTCTTTCATCTTGACGACCGCTTCATACTCGCCATAGAGGAAATCTCGGTTGTATCCCATATATCCGCCCAACCAGCCATCATATTTGAACTTCAGATCCGTTTCGCTGAAATCTTTTTTGGAAATGACTTTGACGGACTCGATATTGTCATAGATCTTTCTATATTCCGCATCGACTTTTTGCCCTTCTTCTTTGAAAGCGTGCACTTCGACCTCGATACGATAGATCCTTTCGAGCGTGATCGTCACGGTCGCTTCCGGCTTTTCTTTGGTCACTTCAAACGGATAGCGATACATATTCGTCGCCGCATCATAGTTTGCCTCATCATGGAAGATGTAGTTCTTATAGTCGGAAGGTCGCTTGAATTCAAGCACATATTTTCCATAAGGCAAGAAATTCGCTTCATAGGTTTTTTTGTCATTTGGATCTTGGCTCTTGATCACATACTTCGGACTGTATTTATCCGGTCTGGATCGCCAATCCAGCTTCACCTCGACATGACCGATGTTGTCGATGTCCTTGATCGTCTCGCCGTTTATGAGGAGCTTGTTGTATCCAAGGTCCCAGATCACGATATCGACATCTTTGAGCGCAACACCGTCCGGTATTTTATAACCCTTCGATGCTTCATCATACGGGATCATCTTTTTGTCTTTGTCTACGCCATGGCTTACTTCGACAAATTTTACTTGGATATTATCTTCCGGCTCGAACGACAGCACTCGTGTGTTATCGTCAAAGCTTGCATTCTTTGCGGTCGGTCTGGTCCTATCCACGATGAACGGGATCTCGACGTCTTTAGCTTTTTCAGCTCCCGGCTTGGTCCCCCAGCTGTGGATCACGGCAACATAGTTCCCGTCCGCGACCTTTCCGCTCGCTTGGTTCGGCCAAAAGCCTGCATATTGTGCATTGAGCTGATTCGGATCGTTGGAACCGTAGTTTTTCTGCTTCCATGTCTTCTTTTGAAGAACTTGTGCTTTATCTTCGATCCGTTTGCCGTCATCTCCTACCGGATAGATATCGACCTGTGTGAAACCGTTTCGGAGCATCACATAAACCAGATTCATATCATCCGCCATCTTGTCATCATTCGGAGAGATGACGAGCTTGTCTTCAAACTTCGGCGCGTGGAAATCGAATCCATGTACCGCTCCCAGGATCTCGGTCTCTTTGTCCAGCTCGACGAAAGGATGCGTATATTCTAAATTCTTCTCCGGACTCCAGTGAGAGTTTACGTTTTGTTTGAAATAGAAAGGTCTTCTGCCTGCTTTGACAAGATCATAGATCGGTGCTTCGACATAGTCGACACCTTCCAATCCTTTTTCTTGCCCGATAAAGGTCACGAACGGGATCGAAAGTTCTTCGTCTTTTCCGTCCGTCAATTTGATAAAGCCGTCTACAAAGTATCCGTTCGGCATTTTGCCCTGAAGTTCGGCTGTTTTGGAAGAAGAGTCGATGGTCACTTCGACAGTCACCTCGCCATTTGCCGGAACGACGACCGTTGCTTTCGGGATATTCAATTCCAAATTTTCCGGTTTGAGCGTGAATCTGCCATTCTTCACCTCATCGGTCACAACTACTACCGATCGTTCAAAAGTCTTCTCTTCATTGGAGTAGTTCTTCACTTGGAAGCTCAATGTCTCCTTATCGGATGCCTTGTTCCGAAGGATCTTGGTCTCGCCCTTGTCACCGATCAATACGACTTTTGAGCTCAGTGCACGGGTCAGCCACATGATCCCCGCTCCTTGATGTCTTGGGGACGATGGTGCCTTCGTATCCGGATTGTGATGGATGACCGTAGTGGACATCAGCAGATTTCGCACGAGCTGCCATTGCTCCGCCTGTGAAAGGTTCGGGAAGTCTTCGGCAACTCGCTTGCGTACCAATGCGATACCGCCCGCTACCTGTGGCGATGCCATCGAAGTTCCGCTGGTGCTGACAAATTCCTGATCATTCGCAAGAGAGTAGATATTTCCTCCCGGTGCGGTGATGTCCGGTTTGAATTCTCCGTCCGCCGTCAATCCGAAGCTGGAGAAGTCGGACATATATCCTGCCGTTTTGCTTGAGAATGTTCCTTTGTTCTTCGTCAGTTTCAGCCATTTTTGCTCTTTTGACAGTGCCAGACCCACGGATCGAAGGATCGAGCCTACAGGGACCGTCGCTTTATCAACTCCCGCCATTCCGACAAATTGTTCTCCACCTGCCGCGGAGTTGAAGATGATAACGCCGATCGCTCCTTTGTTCACTGCATTTTGAACTTTCGCCGAGAATGTGATCTCGCCACGCTCGATCAATGCGAACTTGCCTTGAAGATCCATATCTTTGACATCTTCTTCTCTTCCAAGACCGGCATACGCATACTCATATACTTTTTCTTCAAATTTTCCGAGCGTCTTTTGCCAAGAGATGGACTGGACCTCTCCTTTTGTCGCATCTTTGGACGAAAGGATCTCAAAAAACGGCTGTACGATCACATTGTTCTGAAGCGATGCGACCGCCATAGAATGTTCCTCGATCGCCGGTGTTCCCAGAATACCGTAGTCCGGATTGTTCACATCCGGAAGGATGCCCAGGTCATTACCGAATGCCGTCTCATTTCCTGCCGCGATCGCAACGACGCAGCCCGCTTCTTTCAATTTTTTCAAAGCGTCGATCGTATGCTTGTCCATCGTGTTGTAGTCTCCCGCAGGAGCCCCCAAACTCATATTGGCGGAATCCGCCTTGAGGATCGCCGCATCGTCCAGTGCCTTCGCATAGAAAGCCGAGCTCGTTCCCGGGCTGCCGTCCTTGAACACTCGCATGAGTGCAAGCTGCGCTTCCGGAGCGATCCCTGCAAAATAAGCCGTCTTGCTGCCGCTCAGATATTTTACCGAGTTTCCTGCAGCGATACCCGCTACGTGCTGCCCGTGGGAGTGCGGATTGGCTTCTTTTACATTCGTATTGAATTCACGATAATTATATACAAAAGGAATTTTGTCCTTGACATATTCTCCTTTGAGCTTTCCTTGAGATAACATCTCTTGGACTGCATCTTTGCTCAGCTTCACATTCTTGTTGCCCTTCTCCGACAAATAGAATGATCTGTGCGTCACGTCATATCCCGAGTCGATGATCGCGATAAGAGTCCCTTCTCCCTTGAAGTTCTCAAAAGTCTCCGGCCTACCTACAATCTCTCTCACATCGTAAGGATCCGTCTCCGCACTTCTGAGCTGGATCTTATTCGGGTCTTTGGTCATCACAGGCATCGGATCTTTCAATGCCGGCTTGGTCCTCTCGGTCGTGATCTCTACAAAATCGACAAAGTCCATCTGCGCGATCTTTTTCGCTTGTTCAAAAGTCAATTCTGCCGAAAAACCGAAGAACAGCACATGATATTCAAAGATCGTATCGACTGTGCCGATCTCGCTTTTGATCCTGCGAAGCCCTTCTGCAACGACTTCCTCTCCGAGGTTTTGCTGCTTCTCTACATTCTCGCCTTGGTAGAGTGCTTTTGCAGGGATCTCTTTACCCAGATCGGAAAAAGCTTCCGGTCGGAAGGATACGATCACCTCGACCTTATCTTCATCTGTCAGCTTTCCATTCGCTTGATACAACAAAGCGTCCAGCGTCCTTGACGCCAAGGCTCCTGCCTCCCCGTCTGCATCCTGTCGGGTGCCCGCCTGAAGGATCTCCTTCAATGTCGGCGGATCCGCGATCTCTGCGGATGCAAAGCTCGGTATCATGAGAACAAGTGCCAAAAATATGGATAACACCTTTTTACTCATAAACTAACCTCCTAATGATATGGACAACGCACTCAGATCTTTTTTCATTCCCTCCTTTCTCCGGCGATCTTATGATATCTGACAAAAGGATGCACGATCATACCGCGCTCCCTCGAAGATATCTTGCCTCAAGATAACTCTGAATAGACTTTTTGTCCGGAGCGGTCATTGCTCTTGTCAACATTATATCCGAAATAGTAGCCGAATTCAAAGAGTTTTTTTACAATACAAAATATTCTTCTGTATTTTGTTTATTCGGTTTTGTTTTCCCGATTTTTTCCCATTTCACGAAATAAAGAGGAATGCACATATTTCGAAGAGAACGTTTTTTTATAATTATTTTGCGCACTTATTATGATTACAAAAAAATATTTTTTAGGAAGTTCTATTTTTTATTTTTTCGGACGGTCGATCTCCTCTCCAAAAGAATGTACGCTCGAAGCATTCCTGCGACAAGATCTTCTCTCCCGATCCGTTTTGATTTTGCCGACACGCCATATTTTCGGCAGTCATCCGCCTTCCCCGAAAAGCTTCCTCCTCCAACATCGTCCTTCTTTATGGCGACGTAACAGCCGACCCTTGCTCTCGGAAGATCTTATCCCGGGATCGCTCTTTTGCGAAAAGTAATACCACACTTTGCGGTATGATTTTTATCCTCTATAAATTTTATAAGAAAGGCGATATATTTCTTGAAAATAGATTATTCGATCAAAAGTAGGGTAAGAATGGGTTGTAAATAAAAAAAACGGAGGGATCATCATGATCGATAAGAAAGTAGCTGCTCTTCTGAATGAGCAGATCAACAAGGAGTTCTATTCCGCCTATCTGTACTTAGATTTCTCGATCTACTATGACAAGGAAGGGCTTGCAGGATTTGCAAATTGGTTCCGGATCCAGGCTCAGGAAGAGCGGGATCACGCGATCATCTTCCTGAATTATATGCAGAGCAACGGACTGGATGTGACTCTTGAGGCGATCGGAAAGCCGGATGTCAAGATCGAAAAGCATATCGATGCTTTCAAAGAAGCTTTGGCGCACGAGGAATATGTGACCGCATCCATCAATAACATCTATTCTGCCGCTGCAAAGGTCAAGGATTATCGTACGATGCAGTTTCTCGACTGGTTCATCAAGGAGCAGGGCGAAGAAGAAGAGACTGCAGGCAACAATGTTCGCAAGATGGAATTGTTCGGAAGCGATCCGAAGAGCCTGTATATGCTCGATGCCGAACTGGGCGCAAGAACTTATGTAGCTCCCGATATCCTCGGAGAATAGCATGGCGATGAAAAAGATCCCGCTTTGATCGGACTTTTGAGATAAGCGACGATCTTAGGATCTTGTGATGAAAAAACACCGAACCGTCAAGCGGGATCTGTTCCGCTATGACGATCCGGTGTTTTTTGTTTGGATCTTAAAAAAATGTTGCCAAACCGCAGTTCCGGAGGATATCCGTATAGAACCTGTTTGAGCCTGATCATACCGAGCCGATCCTGAGTGATATCCCTATCGCCGGGTCGAGCAGCCGATCGTATCGGCGAGAAAATTTTTCTATGCTTTTCGATCGGGCTTTCGTATCAAAAAGAACTTGCGATCCGCAACATATTTTGGTATGCTCATTTCATCTTAAAGATCATGGAGGTCTCTATGAAGATCACGATCGCTCCGAAAGCATTGGAGCATTTTCAACAGAAAAATATCACGACGATATCGGTGCTATTTCCCGGCTGCGGCAAATGAAACAGCCCTTCCCGACAGGCTTCTGTCGGACTGATCGAGCCGAAGGATCTGACTCGCTACGAATGTCAGATCGTCGATGGGATCAAAGTCTGCGTGCGAGATGATGTTCGCAAGCACAAAAACGAGATCACCGTCTCGATGACCAAAAGGTTTTGGAGCGTCGATATCTTTGCAGACTAAAGCTCGGAGCGATATTTTTTCATGATCGCTTCAAACATCTCGCCCGTAGTCGGGGGAGTATAGGTGATCGCATTGGCTCCGGCTTCGATGGTCTCGCGGATCGACTCTTCTGTCGGACCGCCGGTCGCGATGATCGGAAAATTCGGGTGCAGATCGCGGATCTTCCTCACGATCTTGGTCGTATCGGCTCCGCCCGACACATTGAAGATTCCCGCTCCGGCTCGTATCCTTGCCTCAAAGTCTTCTTTTTCCGAAACGACCGTGATCACGATCGGGATGTCGATCCGATCGCGCATCCGGGATATCAATTCATTGGTCGCCGGTGCATTCATCACGACACCATAGGCACCGGACAGCTCGGCATGGAATGCGATGTCGAGCGATCTCGGTCCGCTGGTCAATCCTCCGCCCACACCACAAAAAACGGGCATCGGCGAGTTTTCGATGATCGCCTTGGAAATGGCGAGCGTCGGCGTAAAAGGATATACCGCGATCACGGCATCGGCATTCGTGTTGTTTATGATCGCAAGGTCGGTCGAAAAAACGATCGCTTTCATCCTCTTTCCGAAGATCTTGATCCCCGATGCCAGGTGGATATTCTTCGGAACGGCTACCGAACGCTTGCGAAGTTTGGATTCGATCACCGGGATTCTCTTGTCTCCGATGACCTCTACCCTATGGCTTACATTGTCAAAAAATTTATCCATCATGATCTTGCCTCTTTATCTCTTATCCCGGATCCGATCCCTCGGACGGGCTGTTTTCTTCATCCTTATCTCTGTTTCTTATCTCATCCTGAGGATATAGGACCAATCATCCTCATAGATCTCGCCGAGTTCATATACCGGCGGATGCGAAAAGATCGGTCCGCCGATGACGACGGTGTGGTATTCTCCATTCTCTCCGCTCGGATCGATCCCCCGGCTCTCCAGCTCTTCGATCATCGCCCGATCGAGCGTTTTTCCGAGATATTCTTTGCCCAGCTTGGTCTTGTCCACTTTTTTTACGATCGTGCGGTAACCTTTGTCCAAGAACTCCATCACAAGATCCTTGCGTTTTCCGCCCCACAGAGGGAATATCGCCTGGATGCCGGCTTCTTTGGCGATGCCCTCGCACCATTCGCGATGAGCGGGCAGATCGATATCGCCGAACAAGATGCCTTCCGCAGCGATCTCTTTGGCGATGGCGGAGATCTCACGCACCAGATCCTCGGTATATTTTGCCCCGCTGCCGGTCTGGATCTTGTAGATCGGAATGTTCAAAGCCTCTGAGATCCGATCCATCAGATCGCCGCCGATCTCGTGAAACCAGCTCTCTTCTCCTCGAAAGGTCGTGATCAGTCCTACCACTTCATGCTCCTGCATCGCCCGATCGATCGAAAGGATCGAGTCTTTTCCGCCCGAAAAAGATGCCAATATTCTCATAACCTGCTCCTTATCCATATTTATCAAGATCCCTTAAAAAACAACGAGCAAGGAAGACCCCTGCTCATCGATCTTTTATGTCAAACACGATCGGTCCGGATCGACCATCTCTCGGATCTTCTCGATCAGTTCTTTGTCCTCGATGACAAAATGGCTGCTCTTGCCATCCTCCACGATCCGGATCGTCATTTGATCCTGTGGCAACACGCGGTCCTCAAAGATCCTGTCGATATCTTTCATCGTCAGCGACGGTTTGAGTTCCTGCGCGATCTTGCTCGGGTATTTCGGAAGGATCCGGAGATATTTTTCCGCGATATGCGACTGTACTGCCGGCTTGAGCCCGGCGATCCTGGATGCGAGCTCCAATGAGATCCGTCCCTGATAAAACAGTTCCAAGATCTCCTCATCCAATTTTTCCAATCGCTTGTATCGATCGATATGACGACCGCTCAGCTTAAAATCTTTCGCCACGATCTCGCGGGTCTTTTGTGCTTTATATCGCGGGTCATCGCTGACCTTTCGTTTGTCCTGTATGATGCGGTACTTTTCGATCACCGATCTGGTGATCAGACGGGGACTGAGCTGACGCTGTACATAGTTCGCATCGATGATGATCTCGCGCGCTTCATCGTCGGAGATCTCGCCCTTGATGACCGCCATGATCTGTTCAAAATCCGTCCTTTTCAGCTGATCGTTGGGCTCTTCGATGTATCTGCCGGGATCGCCCCGTTCCAGATCCCGAAGATCCTCCGCGATCGCCCGATAAGCTCGGACTCGATTATGTCCCGACAAGATGATATTCTTATCCTCGACTTTGCGGACGACGATCGGATGCAAAAGTCCATGCTCCAGGATCGAGAAAACGAGTTTTTCAAATTCTTCTTCCTGCAACGCGGGATAAAAATTCCACTCCTTCGGTGCCTGCTCCAGCTCTTCGATCCCGATCTTAACGATCGTTTCTCCGGCTTGCGCGGGTTCCTTCATATGCTCCATCGAGTAGGAAGAACGCGCCTTATTATTAAAGCTCATCATCGAGCCGATATCCATTTTTTTAGCCCTTGACACGTCGTATCACCTCTTTTGCCAATTCCTGATATTGGATCGCCGCTCTGGTCTTTGGCGCAAATTCATAGGCGGTCACATTGTTCCACTGCGCCTTCTCGATATTGGCATCGATCGATATCTTGGTACGAAACAGCAGCTGTCGCCCAAAAATATTCAACAGCAGATTCTCCGCTCGCTCATTGATGATCTTGTTGTTCGGACGATACATCGTCATCAGGATGCCCATGATCTCAAGGCGCGGATTCATCTGCGTAAATTGATTGAAGAAGTCGATGAAAGTGCGGATCCCTCGTATCCCGAACATCGCCATCGGTACGGGAATGATGACTTTGTGCGTGATATTGAGGATATTTGCCGCCAGATCGCCGAGGTGGGTCGATGTGTCGAAAATGATAAAATCATACCGACCGCTTGCGATCAGATCCCGCATCAGTCTTTTCAAGATCCCTTCCCGCTGATACTCATGGTGGAGATCGAACTCGATCCGTCCGATATAGTCATCCCCCGCTATCAGATCCAGATTTTTGTATTTCGTTTTGACGATGAGATCCTCCGGGTCCGCTTTGGTTCGGATCAACTGATAGATCGTCTTATCAAAATCCGTCAGCGTCAGTCCGAATTCGACCAAAGACTCATCCACCGTAAAGCCCAGCGTATTGGTCAGGTCCATCTGAGAATCGCAGTCGATCGCAAGGACACGATAGTTTCGCTCGCCCAGTGCACGCGCCAACATCGAAGCGGTGGTGCTTTTCCCGGAGCCTCCTTTAGAATTTGCAACTGCAAGGACGCAGGTCTCTCGTAGCTTGATTGGCATAGTTCCTCCTGTTTGCGTTAAAAGTCATTTCGATCCGATCCCGCTTTTAGTAATACCGATCTCCCTCTTCTTCTTCGGCAGCACGGAGCGCCCCATACAGATAAAGACCCACGATCAAAGAACCGACGATCATCGAGCCGAAATTCACTTTTTCTTTGGTAAATTCGGCAAGTACCGAAACGATCTGAAGTCCGACCAGGATCTTCCCCAAGGTGGCACATCGCTCAAATCCGTAGCCCACGCGGCACGCTTGGATCCCTTGGTAGCCCGACCAAGCATAAAACAGCACGAATGCCAACGGGAGCAGCCCAAAAAGAAACGCAATGAAACCGAAGGCTCCTGCACCGGATATGAGCGTCAATAAGCCCAGAGTTAAAACGATCGTTACAATAGCACCGAGCACGGTCATAACGACCGATATGATCATCAATATCGTTGATCCTTTCATAAAACCTCCTACATTTTTTGATCTTATTTTCGATCTCTTTGGTCAAAATTTTTTTGGCTTTGTAGATCTATTGCTTTTATATTATCATAAACAACGCATCTTAGCAAATATTTGAGCACGGATCTTGCCCAAAATATCCGCAGAAGATCGGAGGCTTCGTTTTCGGCAAGATGCGAATTTTTCTCAAACTCTTTTCCGGTGATCGGACCGAACCGACTCCGCATCCCGATAGATCCAAACGCGTCTTCGTATCATCACATCCCCTGTCTCTATGAGAAGGGACGCTCTGCTGATCGTATCGAATAGAAAGCGAAAATATTTTGATGCTTTTTATCGGATCCGGTGTCCTTTATTTTCCATAGCTCATAGGGAGCGGACTTTGCTTTTATGGTCTTTCTGTCGGATATCCGTATCTTTTGCCTCAAAAAAAGTACAGCCCCGAAGAGCTGCACTTCTTGTTCGATCTATGATCCCAAAAAGGATCTTCCCTTGCCGAAGCGATGTAGACCGAGGATCTTTTCAGACGGTCGCCCGATAAGATCTTTATACCGCCTTCTTCGATCAAATCCGATCTTCATATCCGCATCGCGACCTGACGATGACTTTTATTTAGATAAACAGATTCATATTGGAGTTGTCGTTGTCCGCAAGCATCGTTGCCACGCCGC
>JAUMYO010000064.1 GCA_030528605.1 Peptostreptococcaceae bacterium
ACTTTTATCTTGAGGTCCGGATCATGGATCCGACCCTCTTAAATCGACCAGGTATCCCAATTATACCACAAATTTCTTTTCCCTGTAAAAGTTTTCACTTTTGTGATATACTTTGTTCTTAGAAAAGAAGATCCTGCTGCTTGTTGTTTATAAAAAGAGTTCATGAGGAACAAGGGATCTTGTGCTACCCCGCTTTACCCCGAAATAAAAAATGGGAGGAAAATATGAGATCGACCCGCTTGTTCTATATCATCGGTTCCGTGATCCTTTTTGTGACGGAAGTGCTGATCGCTAAATATGTAAAGGATGCCTGGATCAGACCTTATGTCGGCGACATACTCGTCATCGTATTGCTGTATTTTATTGTGCGATCCTTCTATCCCCGATCGGGAAAGTTGCTGCCTTTTTTCCTCTTTCTCTTTGCCACTCTGGTCGAAGCGATGCAATATTTCGATATCGTCTCGAAATTGGGACTGCAGGATGATCCTATCGCCCGGATCGTGATCGGAACGACATTCGATCGACATGATATCCTTTGTTACTTCATCGGGATGCTGATGATCTATCTAGGACAATATCTTGCCCGTTTTGTCAACCATAATGAATATCCCTTTTAGACCTGCGGATCTCTTCTGGCGAAAGAGATCTTTTTTTCAAAAAAAAGACTGCATAAACGCTGCCTCTCTTAGAGACCAAGTGGAGCGGATCCAGGACCTTTCGTGATCTCTGAACCGTAGACTTTTCCTCGTATCGATCCCGACAAAATAGTGGTACGGACTTTTTGCTCTGCATTCTATAAAAAGTATTTCAAAATGGTGCAGTCTTTTGCCTTTGATCAAGATCCCTGAACAAGCATTTTTTGATATAAAGCGATAATGATCCCGACATCAAGAATAAATAAGATCGGAACACCTATCCGAAACATCCACTTCTTGGTCTTGTGGCGAAAGAAGATCATTCCGCCCAGAGCCCCCGGCGCACCGAATAGCAGCGCTGAGATCAGCAGAAATTTTTCAGATATCCTCCATCTTTGTTTTTTCGCTTGTCTTTTATCATATCCGTAGATCAAAAAGACGATAACATTCCAAATGATCACATAATATAAGCTTGTCATAGTCCTCCTAAAGAAAAAACTCCCACTTTCGTCGGAGTTTGGTCATTGATGTAAATACCTGACAAAATATTCCTTTGCTCAGATGTTAGAATCTTTTCTCTATCTCTTTATTCGTATTCAGATCATGGAGCTTTTTCAAAATTTTGATCAAAAATTCATACTCATCCGGAGTCAACTGTTTCCTCAGCCCTTCCTCCTGTTTCATCAAATAGATGAAAATTTGGTTGAGTACCGTATCTCCTTTTTCACTCAATTTCAAAAGTTGTACTCTGGAATCTCTCTCCGATGTTCTTTTCTCTACCAGATCCATCTCCAAGAGCTTTGCTATGATCCTCGTGATATAGGATTTGTCAATATTGAACTCTCTAGCAAGCGCATTCATCGCGACATTCGGATTTTTTTTGATATAGATCATATTAAAAAACATGATCCTGGATATATCCTCTTCTTGGAGTCGCTGTTTTACTTTGTCATAATACACTCTGCTGAGATAATTCATTAAGTAGGTAGCACTGTTTGCCTTGTCTTCCATTATTACTTTCATCGCTATCCTCCCCTGCGCTGATCCAATTTATAGGTCAATGTATTACATTGATCCGGTGTTCGTTTAGACCTCCATATCTGCAAGCCGTCTATCGACCTGCAAAAATAACTCTTTTCCTTTGCCTCCTATTTTGAATTTTGTAGAAATCCTTTTCCTTCTTAACTCTTATTGTATTGCAATAAGTAATCCATGTCAATAATCTAAACGAAAAAATCACCATGATCTTTGTTATGCTCGCTTTTCTCGGACATTCATTTGATTTATTGTTTGATCTCCTTCTTCGCACAAAAAAGCCACCTTGCATTCACAAGATGGCTCAACACGCGATCCGCTAAATTACTTTGTCGGAACGCTTCCCAGTTTAGTTTTCATTTTGGCACCGGTCATATACACAAGCCCTACATAGATCGCTGTCAATACTCCTCCAACGATATATGCGGTATTGATAGAAAGACCGAATCCAATACCTGCATTAAGAATGAAAGTAGAGATGATGAACATATAGAATGTCCCCGGGATCAATGCCGTAAGGAAATTCTTTCCTTCTTTCATCAAGTATACTGTCATGATCGCGAATGCAAATACAGCGATCGTTTGGTTACTCCAAGCAAAATATCTCCACAACAATTGGAATCCGCCTGCACTCGTTTTAGCAAAAACAAGGATACCTGCCGCAAGAGCGAAAATAACTGCAGAAACCATGATACGATTTTTATACGGCTTCTGATCGATGTTCAAGTAGTCAGCCACCATCAATCGAAGTGAGCGAAGCGCTGTATCTCCTGAAGTGATCGGAAGTACGATCACGCCGATAATAGCGATCAGCCCCCCAACGGTCCCGAGAAGATCTTTCGCAACCATTCCGATGATCGCCGGAGTTCCAACTGCTGCATCTTCCAGCCCGATCACATTGTAGATACCCATTGCTGCTGCCGCCCAGATCATTGCGATAAATCCTTCAAGGAGCATCATATAGAAGAAAGTCATTTTTCCTTCTTTTTCACTTCCTACCGAGCGAGCGATCAATGTGGATTGAGTAGAGTGAAAACCGGAAACGATCCCACAAGCTACGGTAACAAAGAACACAGGGATCATCGGAAGACCTTTTGGATGAGCTCCCATCCAGTTTGCTGCTGTCAAGTTGTCCAATTGGTATCCTTTTGCGAACAGACCGAAAAATACACCCACAGCGGAAAGAAGAAGGATCCCGCCGAAGATCGGATATACTCTACCGATGATCTTGTCGATCGGGAATAGCGTTGCCACCAGATAGTAAACGAAGATCCCTGCATACACGACCCAAACGATAGGGTTTGTTGCAGATGACTCCTGTTTCAAAAGCTGGGTCACGATCAGATCTCCCGGTGTATAGATAAATACCGCTCCGACCAACAGCATCAGCAGCCATAAGAACAGATTATAAACTTGAAATGTTGTATTCCCAAGATATTTTTTGGTCAATACCGGCATCTGAGCTCCATTCTCCCGGATAGAGATCATTCCCGAAAGGTAATCGTGGACCGCTCCTCCCAAAACGCAGCCCACCGGGATCGCAATAAAAGCGATCGGTCCAAACAAGATCCCGATGATCGGTCCCAGAATAGGTCCCGTTCCGGCAATATTAAGTAGTTGGATCAGTCCGTTTTTCCATTTGTTCATTGGAACAAAATCCACACCGTCATTCAAAGTTACTGCCGGAGTCTGTCGATCATCCGGTCCAAACATTTTGTCGATGTAGGCACCATAAAGCACTCCGCCTACGACCAAGATCGCCATACCGATTAAAAAAGTAGTCATAGCATTCTCCTCCTTAGATAATTTGTTCGATTGTAATTTTTGAAACAGATCAATGATCTGTTTCAAAAATTACACTCTGATGATTGTTCTATAACCACTTCTGATTATATAACTAAAAGTAAAAATTTACAACATTTTTATAAAAAATATTCTTTATTTCTACTGTATCCTAATAAACAAAAACCATCCGATCCGGTAACAGTCTTATGTTTCCATATCCTTAGATATCAGACAGGTCCATAAACAGACGGATCTGCTCGCGCTACTCCACAAGTTCTTCAGATCTATTAAAAATATAAAAAAAACAGGAGCAAAAGTTCTGACTTCTACTCCTATCATTTTAATTATTTCTTAAATCCTATACTTATTTGAGTGCATCTTGCAGAGGTCTTCCGACATTGGCATCATCCATGATGAAAGCGACCAATTTTTTGAGTGTCTCTTTATTCAAGGCTCCGGTGTATATTCCTGCTACATTTCCGCCTCGGTCAATAAATACCGTAGTCGGATATCCTTTGAGCGGATAATTTGCTGCGGCACTCTTTTGGATCTCCAGATCATCTTTGCCGCTCAATCCTTCGTCAAAATAGATCGGCATGGTATAGCCATTATCTGTAAATACCTTTGATGCTCTCTCTCTTGTCTCCATATTGCCATCCGTTCCGTTGATCATCATCCAGTTCAGATCCGTGTTTTTGAACTCATCATATACTTCTTGGAAATCGCCCATTTCCGCTGTACAATAATGTCACCAGCTCGCCCAAAAGTTGATCAAAGTAGGCTGTCCTTCAAAACTCGAAAATTCCACTTGCTTCTCGTCAAGATCGAAAACCGTAAAATCCGGAGCCATATTTGCAGGTCTTGATCCTTGTTTTTTGTCTTCCTCTGTCGATCCGTCTTTTTGATCGACAGGGTCTTCTTTCTGTTGCATCTCTTGCTTGTTTTCGTTTGCGGACTGTTCGATCTGTCTTTGGGTAAGCTCTTTGTACCCAAAGCTCGCTCCTACGATAAGCACCACCAGTCCGATGATCAATAATAATGTTCCTTTTTTCATAATCTCACCTATCCCTACTATAAAAATATCATTAAAAATCTGGAAAAATGTCCCGTCATCATCGTAATACCGATCACGATCAACAAACCTCCCGCAATACGATGGATCAACGTGTGATGTCGATCGATAAGATCGATCGCGCCCATCATTTTGTCCAACAGCACGGCAGAGATCATAAAAGGGATCCCCAGACCCATGCTGAAAGCCAAAAGCATCAGAGAACCTTTGACCATCGTTTGTGCATTTGCTGCGATCAAGAGAGCCGAACCTAAGAAAGTCCCGACGCAAGGGGTCCATCCGATCGAAAAGATCATTCCGAAAAGGATCGCCTTACCAAATTTCACCGGCTCAATATCGCTCTGAGCTCGATATGTCCTTTGAAGGATCGATAGTTTGATAACTCCCAAGTAACTCAAGCCGAAGAATACGATCACGGCTCCGGTGATCCAATTGATCAGGCGGGTATGTTCAAACATGAATCTCCCGATAGTTCCTGCCGCCGCACCCAAAAGCACGAAAACGATACTGAATCCCAGTACGAATCCGGCGGAATTCTTCAACGCCCGAAGCTTATAACCCCCGCCGTCCGAATGATCTGCATCACCGATAAAATAAGTGATATAGATCGGAAGCATCGGCAAAAGACAAGGCGAGATAAAGGTGATCACGCCTTCTAAAAACAAAATCAGATATTCCATATTTCCTCCTCCATAGTATTATACCTTATCTCCCATCGGTCATGTCAAGAAAAACCGGAGTCGTTAAAACGTGATTTTTGAGATACAACTATTGACATCACTGCCTTTTTTCTGTACAATGATTACGCTTTGAGGGTCTGTGGTTGAAAGTCCATGTCAGATGCGGACAAAAGGACCCACGTAAGTTTTGGCATAGCGACCAAAATGAGCATGGCGCATTCTAGAAGTAAGTCCTGCCGATGATTCGAGAGAGATGGCGTGATGTGATCCTGAGCAAGATCTCCAGCAGGCGAGTGTGGGGGCAAAGACCAGGTCAGCCTCAAAGCATTTATTTCTTGGCACAGCATAATGCCAGAGCTGTGATCTCAATGTTTAATATTTGTTTCTTGACTAATTTTGAAAGCTCGTTGATCGTCGATCCGGTCGTGAGGATATCGTCTACGACCAACAGTCTGATCTTATCCTCCTGTTGTGACCGGTTTTTTTCTTCAGAAGACCGTTCATCGACCTCTTTCGCATTTCCGAGATGACCGGAAGCGTCGATCCCTACGGTTTCATGTGTTTTCTCTCCCTCTTCCATATGCCCGATCCGGTTTTCGATCTGTTGGCTTTTCTTTTCTCTTGAAGCAACGATCTCCTTGCCTTGATCTTTGCTTTTATCGAAAAAAATATTTCCGCTCGATCTTCTTTCTCCCAATGATCTTAGACTCTTCGCTTCGCTTACTCCATAAAGATCTCCGATCATTTTGTCCATCGCTTCTTCATCGATAAAAAAAGCTCCTTCGAGTTCCAATATCCTTCCGGATCTTGAGAGACCGGATAGAAATTTTGTGCTTTTGATCCTCTTAAAAAGAGGAACGAACCTTTCTCCATCGATCTGTTCTCCCAACAGATCACTCTGATCGAATCCCCTACTCTTCATCCGTTCAGAGGAGATCGGGACCGCTGTGACAAAATCGTACTCGATCTCATTTTCTTCGATAAAGTCCTTCATAAGTTGTCCGAAATAGCGTCCCATATAGTTGCGATGACCGTATTTATAGGCATAGATCTGATGATGGATGAAATCGTTATATTCCAGAACGGAATAGACGCGATCAAAATAGTACTTCTCATCCACACATTGTGTGCACATACTCATCCCTTTGCCGGATCGACCGCACCGAATACAGCTTTCTTCCACAAAAGCCATTTTATGGTAACAGTGCCTGCACAAAGAAAGATAGTTCTCTCTGCTGATCGGCATATTGCAACAGATACAATTTACATTCCGAGGAAATAAGATCTGCATAGCACTCCTGCTTTCAAACGAAAAAAGATCTTCTCCTTCGACCATTCAAAGAGCGACCTTCCTTCTTTAATATTATCGAACCAAAAGTTGTAATAATGAACTTTATCCGGATCTGTCGGTTTCTTGATGTGCAAGAATATACTGCAAGCATTTCAAAAGATCCATTCGGGGCAGCATCCGACCGGGAGACCGCCTCTTTGGATATGATCGCGGATGATCAGCGCCCCTGAGCCTAAACGATCCTAAAAACTTTGAACAAGCTCTGCCTATATCGCAAATAAATACTTGTTCAAAGCATGCACTACTCCATCTTCGTTATTCGTCAAAGTAATGAAATCAGCTACACTCTTCAGCTTTTCCACCGCATTTCCCATCGCGACCGAAACTCCGGCAGCTTGAAGCATCCCCAGATCATTTTCTCCATCCCCGATCGCGATCACCTGATCTTTTTTCAAGCCTTTCATCTGCATGATGCGGTGCAGCGCATTGGATTTGTCCATACTCGGATCCAAGATCTCCAGTGCACATTCCAGTGAAAAAACAAGCTGTATGCGCTCCGAAAAATGATCCTGCAATCGACCTTTTATCTTGCTGAGTATTTCATGACTTCCGATCAGGAGTCCTTTTGCGATAAATCGATCTCTAAATCCTTCGACCAGATCATCCACAAAGCGAAGATTTCCTTCTCCGCAGATCCTTCGGTGTTGCTCGGCTCCCTTCCCGTTTGCATAGATCGTATCCGAATAAGTATGTCTCTCTCCTGAAATGACAAAGGCTACCTCCTCCGAAAACGCGGCAGAAAATTCATGTGCTTTTGCGATCAGGTCGATACTCATATTGCTGATCCGAATAAAATCATTTTTGCTTTTGTCATAGATCACCGAGCCATTTGCAAGAGCTGCGTAATTGACAAAATCCATCGCTTCGATATATTCCTTTGCTTCCGAGTAGGTCCTACCCGTATTTATCATCACCTCGATACCTTGTTGAGATGCTTTACGCAAAGTTTTTAGGGTGTTATCACTGATGGTATGATCACTCATCAAAGTAGTGGCATCCATATCCAAGGATATTAATCGATACATACTTTCTCCTTTTTCACAATACTTTCCCACTCATTATAACATTTTACAAAATCGTAGGATAGAGTTTTCTTGATATTCTTGCCGATCTCTATGATTTTTTACAAAATACGTATGGATGTCACTTGATACTGAAACCTAATAGGAACATAACGATCGTCCTCATCTTTACAGCGGTCCAAGGAATGTCGCGAAGTATCATCCGTGAGGACCGGGTCGATACTATGAGATCGACCGGGTTTTAGTACAAGGAGATGTCTCGATCACTTCATACGGATCGGATGATCACTTTTTCTTTCGTTCTCATAAAAAAGAAGCTTTGGAGCTTTCAATGCAAGCTTTCCGGTAAATTGTTTTTACTATCGATATAAAGTATGGTATAATGATCATTGATTAAAAAATGGTATTCAAGGAGGTTATTATGTCTAGATTAAAGACCGTTTTAGCTTTGATCGTGGTTGTTTTAGTTGTTATATTCGCCGTGCAAAATCACGCACCGGTCCAAATCGATTTTTTAATGTATCATGTATCTGTGTCGCATGCGTTGGTTATCGTGTTAAGTGCTGCTATCGGGGTGATCGTCGGTTTGATCGTCGGACTGAACAGCAGTTTTAGAGAGTCGCGCACTGCAAAAGAACTGAATAAAAAACAAAATGAGCTGCAACAAAATGTTTCGGACGCTGAAACTGAAAATCAAAGGCTGACCGGACAAGTGGATTCTTTAAATCAACAGATCGTCTCTCTCAATGCACAGATCGAGTCCCTTCAAGCCCAATTGGCAGCATCTTCTTCTGTCAGTCATGAGCTGAAAGAAAGCGATTTTAACGACAGTATCGACGCATTAGATATTTGATCGAATAGAAACGATATGACCGCAAGATCCGGTTTTCAATACCATCGATGCGGTCTTTTTGTTTTGTCCGAGCCGATATCAAAATGTTTACGCGATCATCTGTACCTCTCGATCCTTTGTGATCACTATCAATGATATGGACCGGATCTTCTATTCCAAAACGGCACTTCCTTCTGCCGGCATATTTTCTTTCAGCACGCCGAAATGTTTTAATTCTTTTCTCAAAAAAGTGATCGCCAATATCGCAGCCGCTCCATCCGCGATCGGACCGGAAAACATCACTCCTTCGATACCGAACCGCGTCGGCAAAAAAAGGATCAAGGGGATCAGTAAGACGAATTGTCTTGTCATGGACATCATCAGACCTTTGCTTGCTTTCCCGATCGAAGTGAAAAAGGTCGCTACGATCGGTTGGACCCCATTGATAAAGGTCATAAACAGGAAGATCCTCAAATAACGACTTGCGAAATAAAAATACTCTTCGCTCCCTGTGCCGAACAGACCGATGATCTGTCTGGGAAAGAACTGAAACATAAGAAATCCGACGGTCGATATCATCGTTGCGGAAACGATCGCCAATTTGACGGCTTCTTTGACACGATCATAGTTTTTTGCTCCATAGTTGAAACCTACGATCGGCTGATTTCCCTGCGCGATACCGATCGAAATGGCAAAGATCAGCATATGGATCTTGATCACGATACCGGCACTTGCCAAAGGGATCTCCGCTCCGTATGGAGACAATGCTCCATAATGCCTCAATGTGTTATTCATCACGATCTGAACGATGCTCAGCGCGATCTGATTGAAAAAAGATGCGATCCCCAGACTGCAGATCGTTTTGAAATAATGCCAATGAGGAATAAAACTTTCTTTGGTCAGCACAACGGACTTAAAATTCCTAAAATAAGAAAAGACCATCAAGGTCGATACGACCTGTCCGATGACCGTTGCCCATGCAGCTCCTGCGATCCCCCATCCAAATACAAAGATAAACAGAGGGTCCAAGATCGTATTGAGGACCGCTCCCGCTAAAATGATCATCATCGATCGTTTCGGAGAACCGTCCGCCCGGACCAGATTCGCTCCTCCGGTGACAAAAATAATGCAAGGTAGACCGAATACCGTGATGCCAAGATAAGTCTTTGCATAAGGCAGTACCTGTTCCGTCGTTCCGAAGAGGATCAGAAGATCATCCAGGAACAGAAGGACGGTGAGCAATAGCAGCGTTCCGAAGATCGCCATATACAGGATCGCATTTCCTACATACTTTGATGCTGTGCTTTTTTCTCCGCGTCCCATCGCCAAATTGAAATTGGATGCACTTCCTATCCCGAGCAGGAGAGCGATCGCCACACTGATGATGACGACCGGGAAGGCGACATTCGTTGCGGCATTTCCCAAAAGACCGACTCCTTGTCCGATAAAGATCTGATCGACAATATTATACACTGCGCTGACGAGCATCGCGATCACGCTCGGTATAGCGAATCGTTTCAACAATTTATCGATCGGCTGGGTCATCATCGGATCATCCTTCATACTTATCTTTTCTTTGCTCTCCAGGTTTTCCTTCGGATGCTCCATATTTTGCTTCATATTTTCTTTTCGATCCATTATCCATCTCCTTCTCACCCACTATTTTACTAACAAGTAATGATACATAGATCCGCTCGCTCCTTTGGACTTTCTCCTCCGCAAAACGACCGTAACAAAATCAGGTCAGCTCCAATCGAACTGACCTTTGATCTATGCCCCGAAATGTGTTGTTATTTTGTTAAACGGGAAAATACGAATGAAGACCTTCCCCAAGACGGCATCCATCGGCACAGTCCCCACGCTCTCATGTCGACTGTCCTGACTTCCAAGCCGATTGTCTCCCATCACGAACAACTCGTCCTCCGGAACGATGATATCCATCTCTCCATTGGTCGTCCGATCTCTTATATATGGCTCGATCAGCTCTTCCCCGTTTCGATAGACCTTTCCATCCGTGATCCGAATAAAGTCTCCCGGTAAGCCGATCACTCTTTTGATCAGGATCTTCTCGCCTCTTCCGTTATCCAGCGGCAAATGTGATTGGAAAATGATCACATCTCCATGCTCCGGCAGATCATTCGTATAGGCTCTTCTGTGAACCAACAGATAGTCATATTCCTGAAAAGTATTCGTCATCGAGTCGTTGATCACAAGGGTAGGTCTTACAAAAGATGTCAACACAAATGCAAAGACCAATGTGATCGATATCGCCTTGACCCATTCTATCAGTTCTTTTTTCATTTTTTCTTTCATAAGTTCTCCTCGACCGAAAGCGACCTCTGTTGATCATTATGCCCCGAAATATGTTGTTATTTTGTTAAACGGGAAAACACGGACAAAGATCTTTCCCAAGACGGCATCCATCGGCACAGTCCCCACGCTCTCATCTCGACTGTCTCGACTGCCGAGTCGATTGTCGCCCATCACGAACAATTCATTATCGGGAACGATGACGTCCATCTCTCCATTGGTCGTCCGATCTCTTGTATACGGCTCGATCAGCTCTTCCCCGTTCCGATAGACCTTTCCATCCGCAACACGGATAAAATCTCCCGGCAAGCCGATCACTCTTTTGATCAGGATCTTCTCGCCTCTTCCGTTATCCAGCGGCAAGTGTGATTGAAACAGTATCACATCCCCATACTCCGGCAGATCATTCGTATAAGCTCTTTTGTGCACCAACAGATAATCATATTCCTGAAAAGTATTCGTCATTGAATCTCCAATCACAAGGGTAGGTCTTACAAAGGATGTCAACACAAACGCAAAGACCAATGTGATCGATATCACCTTGACCCATTCTATCAGCTCTTTTATTATTTTCTCTTTCATAGTTCTCCTTAATCAATGATCTGTCCCATATGGATATAATCGTAAAATCGATCTTTTATAAATAAAGCGCGTCTACTGATGCCTTCCACTTCAAAACCGCTTTTTTTGTACAAACGGATCGCCTTTTGGTTATCTTTGAGAACCTGAAGATCGATCTTCGCAATGGAGTCGGATGATCTCGCGTAAGAAAGAAGCTGCTCAACAACAGCTTGACCGATCCCGATATTTGAATACTCGTGAAGAACACCCAGACCAAGATTTGCACAATGATGAGTCCGTTGCCTTTTTCCTCCTTCCAGATAACCGAATCCGATCGGGGAATCTCCATGCTTGGCGATCAAAAAAATAGAATTATCCATAGCATTCAACCGTTCTATGTAATGCTTGAGGTGTTCCGCTCGAACACCGATGTCTTCTGATGTGAAGGGAAGATCGTCACTCTCATCCGAAAGCTTCTCGATCATCTTTAAGATGCCGTAAAATCCTGAAGTCGGTGTAGAGATCTCGATCCGGATGCTGTTTTTACACTGATGCAGTACTTTTTGCTCCACTTTTTTCTCCTATGAATTGAATTTCTTTCCAAACAGTAGTATAATACGAAATAGGGATATTGTCTATATTTATTGAAAAAGCATTCTGCCAAGTTTTGCCGGACCATTACGAAAGATCTTGTTAGAAATGATATGATCCACAACGATCTTATCGATCAGGGATCCTTTCTACATGACGGCTTCATGCCCCCTATTGGAGCAGAGGATATATCGACACATTATGTTTGCCGAGGTCCCAAATTTATGATGGCAATAAAGTGAGGTTATTTATGGAAAAGATCAAAGATTTTATATATGAAAAAAGTGATTTATTTTTTGCTTCGATCATTGTTGTTCTCGTTGGCGTCGTGATCCTCTATAATCTGGACGGATGGTTCGTCATCGACAGCGAATCGAGCAAATATCATCAACTTCACACGCAAACGATAAACGACCCTTCCGGTTCAAGCACGACATCCGGAGAGATGGATCCTGAAAAGAATCCACTCTTCGCAACTGCGGAACGACCTAAAGAAGGTGAAAACAAACCGCAGGAACAAAATAAAC
>JAUMYO010000065.1:0-4880 GCA_030528605.1 Peptostreptococcaceae bacterium
TTTTTATGCTATAATGGTCTAAAAGCACAGGAGGTATGATATGAAGACGCTGATAAAAGATCTGATGAGCTATGTCGGGGTCCTCGCCGGGATCGGCGGCACCGTATATTATTTTGTGTTGATCGCTTCGGATGCGAGGCGGATATTGGATCGCTATCTGATACATGCGATCCCTGCCAAGGTATCGCTCAAAGCGATCTTTCCCAATCTTCCTTTGTTTGCGCTGTGCATTCTTTTGGTAGCGATCCTGCTCAGCCGATTGCAAAAAAGAAAATGATCTGTTCTTATAACGGGAGGCAATATGCACTACAAAGTTTTGTTTCGTATCGAAAAATATGAGCTCTGGGAAAAGCTCAAGGCGAAGATCGTCAATTACAGACGATACTGTGAGGAGATGGGCGACAGTGCCGAGATCGAAGTGGTGTTTGCCGGCGATGTGGTCAAGCATTTTTTGGACCGCGACAACGAGCTGACACAGATGGATATTCAGATCGCGCTCTGTCACAATGCGCTGAGCGGCTGGGGTATGGAGGATATATTCCACAAAAACATCACGACCGTCCGTGCGGGCATCGGCGAGATCATCCGTCGAAAAGCGGAGGGCTGGATCGAGTACACGATCGAGTAACCGTCACAAAATAGCGTCCGTGGCAAGAGCTTTCCAAAAATCGAGTTTTGATACTAAAAGCTATTTGAACATATCGGATCGGTTCGAGCTTCTGTGAGTGATATTCCTAAATATCTGTCATAGTGATCTGCTGATCGTATCAAAAAAGGCGAGAAGATTTTTCTACGCTGTCTATCCGGTTTCAGTATGAGCACAAAAAGATCCTGACGGTCGGTTCTCAAAAGAACGCCGGTCAGGATCTTGATTTTTTGATGTTCAAAAGCCGTATCGTATGGACGCTCGGAGCGATCCCCTCGATACAGGTGTTTTATGCGATCGTTATGCAATCTCCTTCGGTCAGGGATCCGACCACATCATACATATTGCCCACTTCTCCGACCTTGAGTTCTTGTGCCAAGCCGTAGAAGTTGAGACAGGTACCGCAGCTGAAGATCTCGGTCCCGTTTTCCTTGAGGGTCCGGAGATGCTCCAGTGTTTCGATATTTTCCGTACTGAGCTTGACTGCGGAATTCAGCAGCAGGATCTTTTTCGGGAAAGGTTCGGTCTGAGTCAGCGTGTAGAGAAATCCTTTGATCAGGACTTTGCCGAGCTCGTCATCTCCTTTTCCCAATCTATCGCTGAGGATCAGATAGGTCTTGCCGTCCGCTTTTTTCGGTCGCGTCACCGGCTCTTCTTCCTTGTCGATCGGCTCCCATGCCTGCTTATGGATCACGATCGAAAAGCCGTCCTCTCGCTCGTTGATCGAGTATTCATATCCGCCCGTCTCGGCAAATCGCTTCAGATTTTCTTTTGCCGTCGTATTTCCTACCCATACTTCAAGCTCCGTGACCTCTGCCTCTTTCAGCGTTTTTTGTGTTTCGATCACCGGTCTTGGACAATCCAATGTCCTCGCATCCAACATTTTTTTCATCATCATTTCCTTTCCGTGACATCATGATCCGCCCCGTCATTGCAACAAGGTCTTTTTATTCAATTTCGTTCTTCTCTGACAGTTTGAACTTTGTCATCGATCCGCAGATCGCTCGCCGGGACTCAAACCCCGAGCGGATCGCTCCATCGCCTAAGTACATCAAAACCGTATCCCCGTCTTGGACAGGATAAAGCTCTGCTCCTGCCATCGAAGAAAACCTTCCGGATCCGATCGCTCCATAAATGTTCCGATAAAGCTCATGACGACATAACATATGAGTATCGCTTTAAGCACACCGAATGCGACACCCAATGTACGTCCCTCGACCTCTTTGCCCCACACGCTCCCGATGATGATGATCCGCAAAATGACCGAGAACACCAGGATCACCAGAAGAAAAAATACGATCTTGTCATAAGGGATGCTCTCCGCGACCCGCCGAAAGATCTCCGCCGCGATCGGGTTATCCTTGGGTCCGAATTGTAAAACAAGGTCATAGCCGATCTTATTGACCGCTTTGCTCTTTTCCATAAAAAACGGTTGTTTCATCATCACCGGCAGAAGATAGTGGTTCGCCATAAACAGCCCGCCTACCAGCACGATCCATTTTACCGTCTGATAGAGCATCAGGCGAAATCCTTGTGAATAACCCACGTAGATCTGCCACAACAAATAGATGATAAATACATAATCAAAGCTGTTGAACCATTTCATCGTTTCCGTTACATTTGCACCATTCATATACTACTCCAATTTGTTCGCCATTTTTATCTCGCCTTTCATGACCAAGACCAAGTAGTCCTCCAGCTCAAAAAAGTCTTCGATCTTCTTCGGAAATTTGAGCTCTCTGCCCGCTATCCGTACAAAATCTTGGCCAAACATCAGCAGCTTGCCATGATGGATCGTCATCTTTTCATATTCTGACTGAAAATGTTTTTCCTCGACAACTTCCCCTTTCATATTTATTACCCGAAGTTTGTTCCTTTTATCCAAAAAATAGATCTCCTTGTCCGCTTGATCAAAAGCGATCAGTTTTGCCGGGATCAATGAGTCCATACTCAATGTCACTTCATTGGTCTGTTTGTCATAAAATTCGATCCGATCGATATCGACCAGTACGATCGTGCTCTCATCTTCATATTGACGGACAAAGATCACATCTTCAAAACTTTTGGAAAAAATGAGCTTCCCTTTTGGCGAATAGCGGTACATCACATTGGACAATCTCGGTTCGATCCGATACATCCCATGCACCGTCATCTCGTTGTTGTCGTTGATATGGACCATCGTGATCGTCGTCTTGGGATAGCTTTGTTCATCCAACAGCTTGCCGTTTCGGTCAAACATCATCACGCCCTCAACGCCCGCCTCCGATCGATAATGTACCACCGTATTGCCTGCCTTCCCCGCGTAGAGCTTGAACGGGATATTGCTCAGCTCCACTTTGTTGACAAAATTCCCTCCGCTGTCGATGAAATACAGCAGCTTTTCGATCTTGTCGAGAATATAGATCATATGCTCCGAGGTCTCCATATCCCAGCTCCCTATCACGAAAGGGATGTCAAAGATCTCACCGCCGTCTTTTCGCAGCAACCGGATATTGCTTGAGTCATACATCGCGATATCGCCCCCCATCGGAAGGATCTCCATATTCGGCGAATAATTGTAGGCGATAGCATATTCCTCTTTGGGTGTCTGTCGGTCCATGTGAGCACGGTACTGCTTCCTCATTTGCGGATTCGTGAAGATCACCACCGCTACAAAAAACACCAGCCCCGCGAGCGAAAGGATCTTCAGCACTCTTCTCGCTCTTTTTTTACGAATGATCATCTGTTCCCGCTGACGTTCGCGCTCTTTTAATATCTCCTTTTCTTTCAAAAAAGAATCCAAGACCTGATCGATCTTCTCTTTATCCAAGAAAACACTCTCTTTCGCCTCTCGATGTTCCTTTGGCGGCTCTTGGATCTTTTCGCCCGATCCTTGGGGCGGTCGATTTTTTTCGTCCATCATCTTTTCCAATCTACTCTATTTTTTGTGATCTCTCTTCATTATAGCACAGAGATATCTATTTATCAAACCCTTGTATCCACTGGATGAAGAAAGTTCCGGCAAACTTTTCGCCTTTGCGGTCGATCTTCATTTTGCAAGAAAACCGGGATAAGAAGTTGAAGATATCCTAAAATAGGGTATAATGGATACAAGCGATCCTGAAGCTCTTGGACGGATCTTTCTGACAAACGGAGCAAGAGCCGTACCGCTCCTGTGATCCGCTGTGTGATCCGTTCCAAAATAGATCTCGCTCATCCGAAACAAAAGGAGGCTCTGTGTTCCAGCCACAAAAGATATCCGTTTTTCGTCTATACTTCCTCGACATCATCCTGTCGATCGCCATTCTTGTCTTGGAAACGACGAACAAAAGTATCGTTCTGCTTTTCGCAGGTTCCCGATCGGGCATTTTGTTTCCGGCATTTTACAATTACTGCGATCTAAAGCCTTTTGGTTACGGGAATATCTTTCCGCCGGTCGTATTCGTTTTTTCTATCGTCCTGCTTCTTTGCTCTTTGCTTCGGCTCCATCCTCGCAAAAGAGCTGCGAAAAAAACGGAACAGAATCTGTTGCGGTTATCGATCCTGTTCAATCTGCTGCCTTTTTTGCTGTTTTCCGATTTTTGTCGGATCAGTGCAGGCGTGATCTATGTCGAGATCATGTTGTTTGCAAAATACGGGATCTTTCTTTACGCCAAAAATTTTTCGGATCCTGCGATGAAAAGGATCGAGATGCTGGAAGAGCATGATGATAGAACTCAATAGATCTTTGAACATATCCTTGGGAGGTTTTTATGAAAATAACTCTGCAACAATGTATTTTTTTGATCTCTAATCTTGCAAAAAAGCAGACTCGTCTGCTCAATTCTTTGAATTCGGTCTATTATATGCCGCTCACCGTGAACGGAAAAGATGTTTCGGACAAGATCCGTGCAGCTGAAATGAAAGACGATCTCCATACGATGGATCTCATCACACAAGATCTGGTCACGCTCAAAAGTGCGCTCAGCGTTGCGAACAACAAGCATAAGATCGGCAAAAAAACACTTTTTGCGGTACTGGAAGAAGTCCGTGTAAAACGAGATCTGCTCAGTAATTATGAGTATGCACTCTCTCGCAATATCACCAGTGTAGAGACGGGAGTCGGTGTGGTCCGCTACGGCATATTGAACGAAGATCTATTGAAAGAAAAATACGAAGCGCTTGAAAAAGAAGTGAATCGTCTCTCCGAGCAGATCGACAGCGTCAACGCTTCGGTCGAGATCGAGGTCAAACTGCTCAGCGAAGAAGAGTAGGA
>JAUMYO010000065.1:4980-12320 GCA_030528605.1 Peptostreptococcaceae bacterium
GCGTCAACGCTTCGGTCGAGATCGAGGTCAAACTGCTCAGCGAAGAAGAGTAGGACCTGCTTCGTATCTTTTCGTAGCGGATCGAGTCGGTACCTCTTCGATAACAGTGTGCTCCTATCCGTGCTGTGACCGTAAGGATCCGTTTGATACTGAAACTTGATAGACCGCATAGAAAAATTTTTGCACCTTTTGGATACGATCGGCTGATCGACCTAAAAAGTATTTAGGGATATAACGCATAGAGATCGGATCGATACGCCGGATCCGAATAAGTTTTAGTATGATCTTTTACGGAGTACAGGATGGATGTCCGGATCCAAGAGAGGATGATATTTCGGTAGCAGGAACTTTTGTTGCACTTCTCGTGCCTTTGAGGAAAGAACGGAAACGGTTTACGGCTTATTATTCTTTACGTTTTTTACCTTACGGACGAAAAAAGCCCAACGCTCTCTATCGATCCTGCGACGGGCTCTTGCCAAAAACTTTCGGAAGAGGTGTTTTGCCTTTTGCCTCTTCCGCTAAAAATTTTATCCGGACTTTTTTGAGTTTTAAACAAAAAAAGGCGGGCGATGCTCTCGCCTACCCTATTTTCTTCTCCAGCTCTTCAACTCTTTCATTGATCCGAATGTAAAACTTGCTTCCGATCCCGAAAAACTCCAGCCGTTCTTCCATCGCGCTCTTAAAACCTCGAGCCATTTCATTTCTCAGATCCTGTATCTCTTCTTTCATTTCGCTTCTTAGGTCCTGTATCTCTTCTTTCATTCTTCCCATGCCATCTTTGATCTCTTTCATTTCATCTTTGATCTCTTTCATTTCATTTCTTAGATCCTGTACCTCATTTTCCATTCTTCCCATGCCATCTTTGATCTCTTTCATCTCATTTGTTAGATGAATGATCGCTCTTAAGATCTCTTCCATGTTCTTGCCTCCTTTTTTTATATCATACCACAAGATCTTCTCGATCGCCACCCTTTAACAAAAACTGATACCGATCGATCCTGTCCTCCATTCGCACAAGAAGAGCGATGCTCTTGTCCGTTCTAATACTGAAACCTATTTGGGTCCGGAGTATCGATCCGATCTCTATGCGTGATATCCCTAAATATCTGCTCGGTCGATCAGCTGATCGTATCCGAAAGGCGCAAAATTTTTCTATACGGTCTATCAGGTTTCGGTATAAAGGATATCAATATAAATGCTCCAGATCGTCGATCAGTAGAGTGAGGATCATTTTGACGCTTTTGTGGCATATGATGTGGAGTTCTCCGCCGGATCGCTCGATCTTTTCACGAAGGTCGGTAAGTCCGCCGCCTTCTTTGATGTTTGTTATATTGCGATCGGCATTATCTTCGACAGTTACGTGGATCTTGGCATCGTCTGTATGGATCCGGATCTTCACTTCGTCAGCACCGGCATGTCGGACAGCGTTGGTGATCGCCTCACGCATCGCAGTAAGGATCAGGATCCTCGATCGCTCATCGGGCAATTCGCCTTCCAGGATGATGTTGCAGCCGAATACTTGGGATGCGTCGATCCGCAGAGGCCTTGAAGAAACCTCCTGTCGGATGTCCGGTCCGTCTTTTCGGAGGAGGTCTTGCCAGATATCGATCGGAGATCGCTCTTTGGGGTTTCGCAGGAATGATCGGGTGGCAAGGAGGGCTTCTTTGAATTGGGCGTGGATGCCGATCTTCAGATCCAGGATCTCTTCTTCTTTGGCGGAGCGGATCATCTCTTGCAGGAGTTTTTCCTGCTTGTTTTTTTGATCTTTCAGGTCAAGATCTTTTGCTTTCAGTTGCTGCGAGAGGTCATAGATCACGGTGATCTCGTTGGCTGTTATCTCTTGGTATCGATCGCTCCCCAGGATCAGTTCTCTCCGATCGATCTGCCAGACGGCGTCTTTCGTCTTCAGCAGGATCCCCCCTCGATCGTCGATCTCGATCTTCTCATCTTGAGTCTCCCTGCTGAAAATATCGATGATATCATCAAAACTTTGGAGATCTCTGCCGGTGATCGTATCGACGAGATCATACATCGCTTTGTTGACCAGCACGGGGATGCCTTGCTGATTGATGATGGCGATCGCAGTCGGAAGATCGTCGAATGCTTCTTTTATGGAGTTGAAACTGATCTCTTGGCGGTATCGTATATAGCTCTTGGCGATATAGATCGCGGTCAGGAGCAGAATGATCCCGAGCAGGGAGAGCGTATAGATCATATTTTGTTTTGCGCTTCGAATGGTAAAATCGGTGACGGGGACTTTCCATTCTTTTTCGTACAGGATCTCGATCATCATGAACATCTGGATCGATGCGATCAGCACGAGGCTCATGAAAAAGAGCATGTATCTTTTGTGTTTTTTGCTCAAAAAACTGATGATCGTACAGCCGATCGCCAAGATGATCGACAGGATATAGAAGATGGCTACGATGGTCTGATGCACCGTATCGATATCGATAAATCTCATATCTCGCTCCTTGCCCATTGAGTGGTGATCCGAATATCGTCCGCTTCTTCTTCGATCGTTCGGATCATATCGGTGTCTTGATCCTTTGGGATCGATCCGTCATCAAAACAGCTTTTCAGTCCATTGCCGTTGAGTAAGACCGTCATCCGAAGCCCTTTGCGGGTGTTTCGTATCATCACGAAGATATTTTCCAAATGACGAAAGGATCGCTCGATGATCTGTTGGAAGGTGGCGTATGACCGGAGTGCTTCTTGTTTGGGGATCGCGCCGTCGGGATCGATCTTTATGCCTTCACGGATCCCGATCCTCCTGAGGTCATGTAGGCTTTCCCGGATCGCAAGTTCGAGATCTTGGGGCATGACCGTATCGCCGGATCCGCCGATGGATACCAGATCGCTGTAGCATTTGATGTAGGTAGCGCAGATGGTGATCTCTTGCCATCTTTGTTCATCATCTCCGTGACGGATGATATATTCGAGATCTTCTTTGATCTTGTTTTTTTGCGTTTTCGTATGTTCCCCGATGATGTCATAGAGCCGTGCCTGCTCTTGATATCGGCTCCTTTTTTCGTCGATGTCCATACGGCTTTGGATCAGGATGATCTCTTTTTCGAGTTTGCTGTTGACGGTTTGGAGTTGCTCTACCAGACCGAGGATATAGCCGAGTTTTTCTTCACGGATCACCCAGCCGCCCGTGATATCGCTCTGATGCAGTCTGCTGCTCTTACTGAGAAGCAGCGGGTTTTGTCGTTTGAGTCGTTCAAATATCGCCGGATCGATCTCGTGCTGCTCGCCGGTATGATATCGGGTCTTGCCTTGATGATCGACGATCCATGTATTCGTGGTCGATCTTTTGAAAAATTCGTTATAGCGCGCATTGGATCGAATAAGTCCGATCCGTATGCAGCTTTCCCAAAAGGAGATCGTAGCGATCCCGTATGCGACAGTCAGCTCGATAAATTGAAGGAGCTTGTGGTTTTGGTTCAGATTATAAAAGATGCTGTAAGCAACATAGATCCCAACGATGACAAAGGGCAGATAGATCTTTTTTTTGCTTTCTTTGATCCGCGACTTTTTGAACATGATGCAGACGGATAGGATCGCAAAGGAAAAAGAGAAGATATACGCCAAATAATAGAATATCCCATATCCATAACTCATGCCGACATGGACATCTCCTTCAAAGATAAATGCCATTTTGTGGATATCGTTGGTGAGTATGCCGGATATGATGATCCCCGCCGGCAAGACCCATGATCTGTCTTTGCGTGATAGTTTGTGATCTTCTTTGTGTCCTACGGTCTGTGCCGTAAAATAGCTGAGCAGCGGGATCAAAACGATCGGTACATAGTATAGGTACCACAGGATGTTCATCCCGACAAACACGGACAGCACGCGATATTTTATCGTCCGGATGAGCAGCCAAAAAAACATCAGCCCTCCGATGGACAACAGATAGTTTCGTATTTTTTTATGTATGATCCTGGTATAGATCGATATCATCCATGACAGCAACAAGGCGGTGTTCAGGATAAAGTTTAGGATAAATTCGATATCGAAGAGATAGCCGTTGGGCTTTTCGATCCCGCGAAATATTCCCATCACGCTTATCAGAAGGATGATCCCTATCGTTCTTTTGTTTTTCAGTTTTTTTATCATAATATCCCCAAAGTTTTCTTCATCATAAAGCGGTCGATCCGAGAGGGTCCTGTGATCGCCTGATCCATAGAGCCTCCCCCGCAAAACGGCTCCTATGCTCACCGTCACGCGGTCCCAAGCACTGTTCACACAGTCCCCCTTTGATCTCATACGATCGATCCGCTTCCAATGAACGATCCTTCCTTTTGTTCGGACAAATTATAGATCCCTTCGCATAGCCTATCGATCTTCCCCTGCGCTCGGGGTCTCCTGCGTACTTATCCGATCACTTGCAGCCTGCCTTCCACTTCCCGATATAGGGTGTGATTGGCGGAGAGATATTCTTCCAAAATATCGAAGCAGGAAGAGGCGATGAGCTTGGGTCGAGCGATCCGTTCGATCTCTTCCACGCTGACACCCAAAAAGTCGCCGATGTTTTTGAAGTGAAAGGTCTGGATCCCGACGGAAAGCACATCGTCATGCAGGACTTCTTTTTCATCCAATCGCAGGCTTTTGATCTTGCCTTCCGAGCGTGAATATTCGATCCGCAGACCTTCGGAGAGCTGGTAAAATTCGGTCGTTCCCAAAAAAACTTCTTCTCGCAGCATATAGCGCATCATTTTGTGGAAGAGCTCGCCTGAGATCTTCATCAGATAGACTCCATCATCGTATGGAAAGGATTCAAGCAGACTGCCATATTCGACGATCGGACCGAGTTTTTCGCTTCGGATGCTGCCGGAACCGAGCAGCATGACATCCAGTCCCAGGCTCTCGCGGATGATATCGGCAAACAGATTGCCGAGTGCCGTTTCTTCATTTCGTTTGGGATGGGTGAGCTGACGATGGAGCCGCGTGATGACACGGGCATATTTTTGGTCGGTGACATCTTTATATTTTTGGATCAGATCCTCGATCTGGCGATCGCGCTCACAATGGCTGTCATCGATCGGAAGGCATTCCCATTCGTAGCTGTGGACCCGGTTGGTATCCGTATCAACAACGATGTCGAAGCGTCCGATCTGATCCGTTCCGACCCCTGCCTGTACGATGAGGACGCCGTTTTCTTCGTGGGGCTGCTCCATCATCGTGTGGGAATGTCCGCCGATGATGAGATCCACGCTCCACTCCGGACGAAGCATGGATGCGAGTGCTTTGTCCGCCTCAAAACCGATATGCGTGAGCAATACAGTCAGGTCGATATCCAATCGATTGTAGCTGTTACAGATCCTCCCCACCTCACAGGCAGCTTCTTTGATCCCGATAAAAGAGCCGATGAGATGATCTTTTTTTGCCTGCGCGATGACCTCGTCCGTGATGATCCCGATGAATAGAACCTTCATCCCGTCGATCTTGACGATCTTACATGGCGAAAAAAGCCTTGCATGATTGGTCTTGATAAAAAGGTTCGCATTGATGATCGGAAACTGTGCACATTTTTCGATAAAAAGAAGATGCGGCAAACCGTAGTCCAGCTCATGGTTGCCGATCGTGACCACATCCGGCGAAAGCGCGTTCATGATCTCGATCGTGGAGATGCCTTTGTATTCCGCATCGATGATCGAGCCACGGAACATATCGCCGGCGATCGCATAGATCACATTTTTCTCTTTTGAGCGAACCTGATTGATATAGCCTGAAAGCATCGAAACGCCGCCGACCAGTTTGTCATCGATCTGTTCTGCCAAAAAATCTCCGTGCATATCGTTGGAGTGAAGGATGGTCAATTTCTTTAGTCTTTTGTTTGATCTCATATTCTTGTTCGGCGCAACGGATGCGCCACCCCCTATTTTCTTATAGTACCAAGATCCACTCTTTCTAGGTTATCTTCTTTTCTTACAAATAGAGAAAAGTGATCATTCCGTCTTTCTTTGCTTATAGAACGGACAACAGTAGAGCTTTCTCCTTAATATTTACGAGGATATTAGAGCTTTACAGATCGATCCCTTTTCTTATTGTTTTATTGGCCAAAGCTTACCCTCGGTGTTCTCAAACAGCCATTCAGGGTAGCCTTTCATATAGAGCGGATCGGTTACGACAGCCGCATTGCTGCTATCGACCTTGATAACATCACCATCCATTCTTAAATCAATTTTATAAATACCAACTAATTTTTTGAGTGGCAAGTAAATGTCCTGACCGTCAAAGTGACACTTGTTAACTCTGTCATAGTGAAAATACCCCCCTCCGTAGTCATAACAGTCTAATATTTTTGAGTTGATTTTAATATAGAGGCGATTATTTTCTATAAATAGAACTTTCACTCCTGTAACGGGGTTGATGCCATATTCAATCCTGTCAAAATTCAAAGTTCTGCTCAATTCTGGAACCGACACATAAGTTATCCCATTTTTAACCAGGAACTTTACCGACTGCTCGTTGATCAAGACCTGATTCACCTTATTGGTTGGTAAATCTGAAACTGCGCCGCCCGATCTATCAGACTCAGCGCTATTGATGCTTATAAGCCCAGAACCAACCTCAAGTTGCACGCCGAGCAGAGAGAGCACCCGCACCGGCACCATCAGTTTATTCTTGTGCGAAAAAACCCTATATGGATAAGCAATACTGTTCACCACTACATCCTGTCCAGCGGCCAGTTCGACTACACTATCGCCAGAACTTAAAGTAGCCCGCTTAGTAGCCTGATTCCAGCCGATCTCCAGGCCTAAATTATCAGCCACCTCTCTGATCGGTAAAAACAACCGACCGTCACGAACGACCGCTCCGGTAACTTGATTTGAATTTACCGTTACGATCGGAACCTTATTTGCCGCCGAAGCAACTATTGGCATCATCACAGCCAAAGTTATCACTAATGTTATGATCTTTTTCATAGATCCCTCCTCTTTTTTACATAGGAAATAATAATTTTTATCAACAAAAACAACCTTTCAAGAAAACACCTGATTTAATGAAATCATAACATTAGTAACAACGATAGTCAAGAATGAGGCTGGTACACAAAAATATTTATCATAGATCTGATAGGTCTTTGGATATTCTATCGTCACCCTTCCATATGAACAACTCTTATAAGATCTCCTAAGGTTACTATATGATGATATCTGAGCTTCTCTTTCTTCTACTTTTGATAAGAACTAGCACCAAATTACATAAGGCATCATACAAAACTACTTCTGATTTATTTTTGATAGCTCTAGCCTTCGCTTTTTTAGTTTTTTTGTTTTAATTTTTATAACTTACATAAAGCGGGTATAATATCTAAAAGTAGTTTGAAT
>JAUMYO010000066.1 GCA_030528605.1 Peptostreptococcaceae bacterium
TTGCTTATCGGTTTCATCGTCGGGAACGGGATGACGTCTCGGATCGATGCGGAATCGGTCAGCAACATGATCACACGGTCGATCCCGATACCCAAACCTCCGGTCGGCGGAAGTCCTACTTCGATCGCATTCAAAAAGTCTTCGTCCATCTCATGCGCTTCATCGTCACCGAGTTCTTTTTGTTTCATCTGCGCCTCAAATCGTTCTCTTTGGTCGATCGGATCGTTCAGCTCCGAAAAAGCATTTGCGATCTCCCAGGTGTTTGCAAAGGCTTCAAATCGATTCGTCAAACGAGGGTCTTCCGGATTTCTCTTGGAAAGCGGAGAGATCTCTACCGGATGATGTGTAACAAAGGTCGGCTCATGAAGATGTTGCTCGCAGAACTCTTCGAACATCAAGCTGATGATATGGCCTCTTGTCATTGTGGCAGGGGTCAGTTCGATCCCCTTCTCTTTCGCAACTTTTACCGCTTCTTCATCCGTTTGGATCCGGTCAAAATCCACTCCCGAATACTCTTTGACCGCATCGATCATCGAGATCCTTCTCCAAGGCGGCGTAAAATCGATCACCTTACCCTGATAGTTGACGACCATACTTCCCGTAGCTGCCTCTGCCATATTCGCCACGATATTTTCGGTCAGCTCCATGATCTCTTTGTAATCGACATAAGCCCAATACAGCTCCATTGCCGTATATTCGGGATTGTGTTTGATCGACATTCCTTCATTACGGAACATCCTCCCCATCTCATAGACTTTCTCAAAACCGCCTACGATCAATCGTTTTAAGTAAAGTTCATTTGCGATACGAAGGTACATATCGATATCCAACGTATTGTGGTGTGTAACGAACGGTCTTGCATTCGCTCCGCCGGCAATCGTATTGAGGATCGGTGTGTCCATTTCGATGAAACCTCTTTGGTCCAGGTAGTTCCTCATTGCTTTGATCGCTTTGTTACGTGTCAAAAACGCTTGCTTCACTTCCGGATTCACGATCAGATCAACATAACGCTGTCGATAACGAAGGTCTTGATCTTTCAGACCGGAATGTTTGTCCGGAAGCGGCTGCAGGGACTTGGTCAAAAGGGTCACTTCCTCCGCTTTGATCGAGATCTCGCCTTTTTGAGTTTTGAAGACCTTACCCCTGACACCGATGATGTCTCCCATATCAAAAGTCACAAAATCAGCATAGGGCTCCTCTCCGATCATGTCTTGTCGGACATAGATCTGGATCCTCCCCTCCGAATCCTGGATCGTCGTAAAACTTGCCTTACCATGCTCTCTGAGGAGCATGATCCTGCCGGCTACCGCAACATCTTTTCCTTCAAAAGAGTCGAAGTCCGCAAGAATATCCACGGAGTGATCCGTAAAGTCAAAGCGTTCATTGATAAAAGGATCCTTGCCGTCCGCTTTAAGTTTTTTCAACTTATCGATCCGAACCTGTACCAGTTCATTTTGATTTAACTCCATCACCTTACCTCCTATTATCTCGATACCGCCATGATCTTTAAGCTCACCATGCCCATAGGGGTCTGAACGGAGACCTTCTCTCCTATTTTTTTCCCTAAAAGTGCCGATCCGATCGGAGATTCATTGGATATTTTATTTTCGATCGGGTCCGCCCCTGTAGTCCCTACGATGTGATATTCTTCCAGAGCAGGTTTTTTCATGGAAGGATCTTTAAACTCCACTTTTACCTTGGAGTCCAAAGAGACTGTATCCTTATCGCCGGCATCATCGGAGTTTGAATCGACGACCTCCGCAATGCTGAGCTCTTGTCTCAATTTGCTGATCGCCTGCTCATTTTGTGCCTGCGCTTCTTTTGCCGCAGTATATTCCGCATTCTCCGAAAGGTCTCCGAAATCTCTTGCAACACGGAGCGATTCCTTGATCTCTTCACGTTTCTCATTTTCAAGATAATCAAGGTTCGCTTGCATACTGTCATATTCGCTCTGCGTTACCAATAACTTTTTATTATCCATTATAACCTCCAACAACTTCCATACTAATTCTTGCTATTATACAAAATTAACCTTCCAATGTCAAGAAAGTCCAACCTTTGACAAAACCCTGCACCAAAACCTATTTGTTTCTCGACCTTGCCCGTTGATTTTTGTCCAAGATCTTCTTTCGGATCCGGATCGATCTCGGTGTCAGCTCTGCAAGCTCATCGTTGCTGATGAATTCGATCGTTTCTTCCAATGACATGATCTTGGGCGGAGACAATCGCAAAGCCTCATCTGCACCGGAAGCACGCATATTCGTAGCCTGCTTTCGTTTATTTACGTTCACATCAAGGTCTCCGGCTTTGGCATGTTGACCGACGACCATTCCTTGATACACCTCTTGACCCGCTCCGATAAAGAGGATCCCTCTCTCCTGCGCATTATGGAGCCCGTAAGTCACCGCCGTTCCGGTCTCCCACGCTACCAGAGATCCTACATTTCTTGTCGTGATATCCCCTTTGTAGGGCTGATATCCTTCAAACAGAGTATTCAAGATCCCGTTTCCTTTGGTATCGGTCAAAAACTCTGCACGATACCCAATCAGCCCTCTTGTAGGGATGAGGAACTCCACACGGGCATATCCTCCGTTGCTCTGTCCCATGCTGACCATCTCACCTTTTCGAGAGCCCAGCTTTTCGATCACGGCACCCATAAATTCATCCGGTACATCGATGATCGCTCTTTCGATCGGCTCCAGCAATGCACCGCTGTCGTCTTTTCTGTAAAGCACCTCGGGTTTTGATACCTGGAATTCGTATCCTTCTCTACGCATCGTTTCCATCAGGATCGTCAAATGAAGCTCGCCTCGTCCCGAAACCTTGAAAGAATCTGCCAGATCCGTCTCTTCTACTCGCAGCGAGATATTCGTGTTCAGCTCTTTGTACAATCTGTCGCGGATCTGTCTGGAAGTCACATACTTTCCTTCTTTTCCTGCAAATGGCGAGTCGTTGACTGAGAAAGTCATCGAGATCGTGGGTTCGGAGATCTTTACGAAAGGAAGCGGTTCTTTGCTTTCGACATCCGTGATCGTATCTCCGATGTTGATCTTTTCGATCCCGGATACCGCTACGATATTACCGACTCCTGCAGATTCGACTTCTACCCGGTTCAGTCCGATATAGTCGTACAACTTACCGATCTTTACTTTATATCCTACGGAATCGTCCTCAAAGTTTGCGATATACAGTTCTGCACCTACCTTGAGCGTTCCTCGCTCGATCTTTCCGATCCCGATCCTTCCGATATACTCATTGTAGTCGATCGTAGAGATCAACATCTGCGGAGACCCGTTCTCATCTCCGGTCGGTTCCGGAATATGTTCTATGATCGTGTCAAACAGATCCTGCATATTCTCTTTGAGGTCATCCGAACTCAGACCTGCGATCCCCGCCTTTGCCGATGCAAAAACAAAAGGCGAATCCAGTTGATCTTCATTGGCATCCAACTCGATGAACAGATCCAATACTTCATCCACCACTTCCGCCGGTCTTGCCTCAGGACGATCCACTTTGTTGATACATACGATCGTAGGGAGGCTAAGTGCCAATGCGTTCTTCAGCACGAACTTGGTCTGTGGCATCGGTCCTTCAAATGCGTCGACTACCAAGATCACGCCGTCGACCATCTTTAGGATCCTTTCGACTTCGCCACCGAAGTCGGCATGACCCGGCGTATCGACGATGTTTATCTTGTAATCTTTGTATCTTACCGCTGTATTCTTTGAAAGTATCGTGATCCCTCGTTCTCTCTCCAGATCGTTCGAGTCCATCACACGCTCACTCACTTCCTGATTGCTTCTAAAAATCCCGCTTTGTTTGAGCAAACAATCGACCAATGTCGTCTTACCGTGATCGACATGGGCAATGATCGCTATATTTCTGATCTTATCTTTCATCCGATCCTTCCTTGCTTTATCAAAATTTCATTCGTAACAGCTAATTATAGCATAGATTTTTATTCTCGGGGAAAAAACTTCTGTTGTTTTCGATTTTTTGCAAAAAAATACTCTTCCTGCGCTCCACAGAAAGAGTATCTCTTTATCTTCTTCTATCATGGCTGTTGCGGATCATTATCAGCCTCATGAGTTGCAACATGGAAGTCGCTGCCGCCGCCACATAGGTCAGCGCTGCAGCAAACAACACTTTTTTACTATGTGCCAATTCGTTTTCCAATAAGATCCCTTCTTGAGCAAGCTGGCTCATCGCTCGACGACTGGCATCAAACTCGACCGGTAAAGTAACGAGCTGAAACAAGACCGTTGCACAAAAAAGCAAGATCCCGATATCGAGCAATCCTCTAAATTCCGCAAAAACGAAGCCGGCAAGAATGATCGGCATCGATGCAAAGGACGCGAATCGAACGACCGGAACAAGATTCGTCCTCAATGTTAACGGGAAATATGCTTTAGCATGTTGGATCGCATGACCGACTTCGTGCGCAGCGATCGCATTCGCCGCCAAAGATCTTCCGTTATATACATCGGGAGAGAGCCTCACCTCCCTCATCTTCGGATCATAATGATCACTCATCTGTCCGGGCGACATCCGGATCTCCACATCACTCAAACCGTTGTTATTCAGTATCTGACGAGCGACCTGCGCTCCCGAATATCCTCTGGAAGCTTGTATCTGACGATAAATGCGATATTCTTTTTGAATTTTATTCTGTGCATACATCGTCAATAAGATCGCCGGGATCAAGATCCACATCGTATGATCCATATAAAATAAAGGCATCCTGCATTCTCCTTTCTCCTACAACACATTACTTCCCATATCTATGATCTTATACTTTTTGACAAAAGTCGAGCCGGCTTCTCTCCGGATCTCTTCTCTTTATTCAAAAAAAGCACCTGTTTCGATCTCATTTCCTTTTAGAAAATCTTCCACCCTCATCCGTTTTTTGTTCGGGATCTGGATCTCGTAAAATTTGATCGTTTTGCCTTTAGCAACGACCTCGATATTGTCTTTGTTTACACGATAGATCTCTCCGAATGCTCTGCCTTCCACTTCTTCTCCTACTTCGGCCTGCCAGAGCTTGATCGTGTTCCCGTTCAGCTTGGCATACGCCGAAAGGGCTCGAGATATGTTTTTGATCTCTTCCGGTGTTTTTGAAAAATCGATATGACCCATCTCCTTTTTTATCAGCGGAGCATAGGTCGCACACTCCTCACACTGGCGGTGACGTTCCGCGCTGCCGTTTTCGATCCGATCTAATGTTTCTTTCAATGTTTTTTTACTAAGGATCGCCAACTTGTCATGCAAGCTTTTCAGATCGTCTTCTTCCAATATATCCAACTCATCCTTCAGTATCATATCGCCGGTATCCAGTGCTTCGGAGATATACATCGTTGTGATCCCCGTTTTTTCATCCCCGTTGATCAGTGCAAAATGGATCGGCGCAGCCCCTCTATGCCTCGGCAAAAGAGAAGCGTGAACATTGATACAACCATATTTAGGCACCTCCAATATCCTTTTCGGAATGATCTGACCGTAAGCCGTAACAACGATCAAGTCCGGTTTGATCCGATCGATCTTTTCAAACGCCTCCTCTATCTTGATACTTAATGGCTGGTACACCTCGATCTCTAACTCCTGCGCTCGTTGCTTGACCGGCGTGGGTTGGATCTTTTTTCCGCGATCTCTCGGTCGATCTTCTTGCGAAATGACCAATGCGATCTCATCGCCCCTTTCTTGGATCGCATCCATGGAATAGACCGCAAAGTCCGGTGTGCCCATAAATATAATTTTCATTTACATAACCTTTCTATTATAAAAAAGCATCCCTCCCGAATTCTTGATATGCTCTTTTATCAAATTGTTTTTCTACTCCGGATAAAAATTTCCTCGAATTTTTATCAAATACCTAACGACTCCACCAACGGTCCATTTGTTTTATTAAATTTTTTCGCCTCGATACCACTGCGCTTTTCATCGATATGGTCAATGAACAAGATCCCGTTAAGGTGATCATTTTCATGAAGGACTGCACGAGCAAAAAGCTCTTCCCCCTCCATAATATTTTCTTGCATATCAAGGTCTTGGTACTTTACTTTCACATAATTGGGGCGCTCGACCTTTGCAAAATAGTCCGGTATGCTCAGACAGCCTTCATCTCCGATCTGCAGACCCGACGTTTCCAGGATCTGGGGATTGATCATCACGATCGGACCTTCTCCGACATCGATCACAAAGATCCTCTTTAAGATCCCTACCTGCGGTGCCGCCAGACCTACTCCGTCCGCATCATTCATCGTTTCTATCATATCGGCGATCAATTCTCTGGTCCGATCATCGATCTTTGTAACGGGCTTAGCGATCTTGCGAAGCACCTCATCTCCTTCATGGCGAATGATCCTGATTGCCATATATCCTCCTAAATCAAACTTTTTGGATTTATTTCAACGCTGACTGCAGTCTCTTGTCCTACAATTATACTTCTTTTCTCCGATAAAATAAAGCCAATAATACTTTTTAACAGATCCAGATCGTTTTTATCCTTCACTTTATAAAACAATTGCCATCGATATCTATTTTCGATCCGTCGGATCAAATTGGGGACCGGACCCAAGGTGATAACTTCACGCTGTCTTTTGGTCAGATAAAAATCGACCGCATCTTTGATCCTTTCAGCCGTATTGGCGCAGACCTCCTGATCTTCAGCAGTACACTGGATCTTCAACAAAGAGGCGAAAGGCGGATAGAAAAAAGCTTTTCGCTCTTTGATCTCATCCCAGAAAAAACTTTGATAGTCCTGTTTTTTTGCATATTCAAAAATTTTGTTTCCACTATCATTCGTCTGAATGATCACTCGTCCTCCCGCTTCTCCTCTGCCGGCTCGCCCCGAAACTTGGATCATCATGCTCAATGTTCTTTCCGCACTTCGATAGTCCGGAAAACGAAGCCCCTGATCCGCATTGAGAATGATCACCAGGCTGACATTTTCAAAATCCAGTCCCTTGCTGATCATTTGGGTCCCGATCAACACATTGCTCCGATGATCTTTAAACTCTTTCAGCAGTCGTTCGTGACCGCCTTTTTGCTGCGTAGTATCTCGATCCAGTCGGACGGTTTTTGCGCCCTTGATCTTTTCCAGGATCTCCGCTTCGATCCTCTGAGTGCCATAGCCGATATATTGGTACTCTCCCTGTTCACAAGCACGGCATCTTTTCTCGTATGGTTCACTATGACCGCAATAATGGCAAAGGAGCTTCCGACCCTCCTTATGGTAAGTCAGCGAGATATCGCAGAAAGGACACATCACCGTATGATCGCAATGACTACAGCTCAAAGTCACCGCATAACCTCTTTTGTTCAAAAAGACGATGACCTGTTTCTTTTCTTCGATCTCTTTCTCGATCGCTTCCATCGTTTTTGAGCTGATCAGCCCCATCGATCCCGCTTTGATCTCTTCGTTCGTATCGATGATCTCAATACTTGGCAGCATACCCCTCTCTCTTTTGCGAAGAGTCTGCAGATCATCATTACCATAGACCGCCTCGTAATATTGTTCGACCGTCGGCGTCGCCGTCCCGAGAACCAGTCCTGCATCATATAGGTGACAAAGCTTACGAGCGACTTCAATGGTGTCATACTTCGGACTCTGCTCCGATCGATACGCATCGTCATGACATTCATCGATAATGACCAATCCAAGATCTTCCACCGGCGAAAAAAGAGCGGATCTTGCGCCGATCACAAGGTCCAGTTTTCCATCCAATATCAGATCCGTCTGATCTTTTCTTTCCCCTTGACTGATCTTGGAGTGAAAAACACCGATCCGTTCCCCGAATATATTTCTAAACCGGGCGATCGTCTGCGGTGTGAGCGAGATCTCCGGAACAAGAACGATCGCTCGTTTGCCACGATGGATACAATTTTCGATCAACTGGATATATACTTCGGTCTTACCGGAGCCCGTGATACCGTGCAGTAGTGTAGGGATCTTCATCTCGACATTTTTTTCGATCGATCTTATCACGCCCTCCTGCTCCGGGCTTAGCGTCACCGAACGCTCCTGTACTTCATACTCACTTTGAGGAATGCGATAGACCCGCTTTTTCTGTAAGAGTGCCAGACCCATGTTCTCGATCGCACGCGCACTATTGAGATAAGATCTTCCGAACTCTCTTTGTAAGGAAGAGACATTGACCTCTCCCTCACCCAGAAGTTGTAAAAGCATGATCTTATTTCGAGCCGATCTTTTTTCCAATGCCTCAGCCGCCAAAATTTCTCCTCGCTTAGCTGTCGGGATCAAAAAAGTATCATAGATCTCTTCCGTCTCCCGATCTCTTGGAACAAACAGATTCAATGCCTCGCTAAGCGAGCTCATATACTCATGGCGGATCCATTTGGCAAGATCCAATTTTGAGGGAGGGATCTTATAGTGATCCGTCACTCTCAAGATCGGCTTCAGATCACTATGTTTTTCTTCATCCTTCGGCAAGAGATCGATGACGATACCGTCATACGGCTTATTCCCCCTCCCGAAAGGAACGATCACCTGCGATCCGATCTCGACCGTCTCATCCGCAAGGTAGCTGTATTCCCGATCGACAAATTTTGATCTGTGCTTTATTATCACACTTGCAATCCTTGACATTCTCCATACTCCAAACTAAAAGAAAAGCACTTATCCAGTGCCTTTATGATCTATCGACCGATTCCGAAATTTTATCAAAAACACATTTAGCGATCTCTTGTTTGGACATCATAGGAAGATGTTGATATCCTCCCTCTCTATCGATCAGCGTAACGATATTGGTATCCGTACCAAAGCCCGCACCTTGTTTTTTTACGTCGTTGGCAACGATCAGATCCAAATTTTTCCGTTTGATCTTTGACTCGGCATTTTGGAGAACATCATCCGTCTCTGCAGCAAAACCGACCAATATCTGTCCATGCCGCTTTTGCTTCCCAAGCTCAAACAAAATATCATCGGTACGATCCAATTCGATCCGCATATCGCCATCGGATTTTTTGATCTTGCTGTCCGATCGATGCTTCGGTTTGTAGTCCGCAACCGCTGCCGATTTGATGATGATATCGGACGAAGGCGCATGATACATCACGGCATCATACATCTGCTTCGCCGATCCGACCGAAATGATCTCACTGACTCCATAGGGGATCTTCAAACTTGTCTTTCCGGTCACGAGTACCACTTCCGCTCCACGCCGGACCGCTTCCTGTGTCATCGCATAACCCATCTTTCCGGTGGATCGATTCGTGATATACCGCACGGGATCGATCGATTCCATCGTGGGTCCGGCAGTGATCAGAACTTTTTTCCCTTCCAGATCACTGTCTTTCAGCAAGTGATACAAAACGATATCCACGATAAGCTCCGGCTCCTGCATCTTTCCTTTTCCGATGTCCTTGCAAGCGAGCAGCCCCTCCGAAGGCTCGATGATGACCGCCCCCCTCTCACGAAGCGTGCGCAAATTCTGTCGGTTCGCCGCACTCTCATACATCACGGTATTCATCGCTGGCGCGATCAGCAGCTTCGCCCTGCTTGCCATAACGACCGTGCTGAGCATATCGTCCGCGATGCCGTTTGCGATCTTGGCGATCATATTTGCCGTAGCCGGCGCGATCAAAATAATATCCGCTTTTTTGGCAAGCGATATATGTTCGATATCGGGAGTAAATTGGGTGTCAAACATATCCGTTATCGTTTTTCGCCCGCTCAAACTCTGGAAAGTCAACGGTGCGATAAATCGCTGTGCATTCTTTGTCATGATGACATCCACATCGATGTTTTGTTTTTTCAGTCGAGAGACGATATCTGCCGACTTGTACGCCGCGATCCCTCCGGTCACCCCAAGAACTACATTACCTATCATAGTTTCTCCTACAACATTTCTTCTTCCTGCTCTTCCTGTTCATTCAAAAAAGCTTCCAAATTTGCCAGATCCATCATCTCTCGGATCTCGTCCTTTTCTTCCGCCGATCCGCTAATGTAGCTGATCTCTCCGTCAAACACTTCCAAAGTCGCGATGCTGACCGGCTTCTTATCGACAGCGACCGATCCGGAGCACCCGTTCTCCTTCGCTCGCTCCGCCCTTTTCCCCGCCATTTCGTCAATATATCCCTTATTTCTTCCTTCCACTTCAACGATCTGTCTGGCTCTCTTTGCCACCTCATTGACCAAAATATATTGATTCTCAGCTTTTTCCAGCAAATCATTTATTGATGGATATAACATTATTTCTCCTCCTCATAAAAGTGCAACAGTTCTTCGTTATACCGCTTGACACTGCTTTTCTCCGCCTTGATGATGCTTTCCATGTACCGTACCGATTCTTCGACATCTTGATTGATGATGAAATATGAATACTCGTTGATCTCCTTGATCTCTTTGATCGCTCGCGCCAAACGTTGCTTGATCTGATCCGTCGTTTCCGTTCCTCTCTTGTGGATACGATGTTCCAATTCTTTGATATTCGGCGGAAGAACGAAGATCAATACCGCTTCCGGAAATCTCTTCTTGATCTGCATCGCACCGACGATCTCTATCTCGAGCAATACGTCGATCCCTTTTTGGATATTCTCCGTCACCGCATCACGCGGTGTTCCATAATAGTTGTCAAAAACAAAAACATGCTCCAAAAATCCATCTTCCTTCAGTCCTTGCTCAAACTCTTCCTTCGAGATATAATGGTAGCTCACACCGGGGATCTCTCCCTCGCGAGGCTTTCTCGTGGTCGATGATACGGACAACAGGACATCTTCATTTTTTTGCATAAATCGCTCACAAATAGTTCCCTTGCCAGCTCCGGATGGTCCGGATAAGACCATCAGCAGTCCTTTTCTATCCATCTCCTACCTTCCCTATCGAATCTTATTCAATATTTTGTACCTGCTCTCGGATCTTCTCCAATTCGGATTTCAGTTCAACGACATGATCTATGATCTCAAGCTTTGAAGATTTTGCACCGATCGTATTGATCTCACGATTCATCTCCTGAAGTATAAAGTCCATCTTTCGACCGATCGTATCCGTCTTCATCACCTCTTCCAGCTGTCCGATATGACTGCGAAAACGAACGATCTCTTCCGTGATATTCGACTTGTCCGCCATGATCGCCGCTTCCTGAACGATCCTCTGTTCATCTACATCACATCCCGCTTCCGATAAGATATCGGATATCCTCGTCATCAATTTTTTTCGATATTCCCGCTCGATATCTCGAGAGTCTTCTTCGATCTTGTCCAAACGATCCGCAAGCAATACGCATCACTGCAGAATATCAAGTTTCAGCTCTTCCCCTTCCTTCTCACGCATCGTTTTGAGTGCTTCAAAAGAGATATCCATCGCTTTCGTCAAAGCATTTTTCAGCTCCTCTTCGTCCGGAAGGTTTTCCTCCAAGCGGATCACGTCCGGAAACCTCGCAATATCCAACACGGAGATCGCATCCGGCAGGGCAAACCTCGATGCCATCTCTCGGAGTACGGCGATATACTCATTTCCAAGCCGCTCATCAAATCCGACCTTTGTGTCACCGGTCGCACTCAATTCCAGTTTGATGAACACTTCTACTTTTCCGCGCGCAACAAATCGTTTCAGGTGCTGGCGAACATACTCCTCCAGATAGGAGATCTTTCTCGGAAGCTTGATACCGATATCCAGATATCGATTGTTTACACTTTTGGCTTCCACGACAAAATGGTATTTTTCATCCAAATACTCCCCTCGTCCGTAGCCGGTCATACTAATAGCCATCGTACTCACCTTCACAAAATATTATGTACCCATTATAGCAATACGATCCAATAATTTCAACATTTTATCGCATATTATTCCAGAGAGCGTTTTGTCAAGTACCTTTTTATTTTTATGGACGATTTTTTGAAAATTGAACAACAAAAAACAGCAAACCTTTTGATTTACTGTTTCTCAAATTGTTATATTCAATTAGACAAACTGGGATTTGTAAACATCACGGTCTATAAAAATATGGTCCGCATTCTTCCTCGTGTGTCTTCATATATGTCCATGACCAATCGGATGCTACTACATATATTTCGCTAAAT
>JAUMYO010000005.1:0-6484 GCA_030528605.1 Peptostreptococcaceae bacterium
AGACCACGCTGATCAAGTCGCTGACCGGTATCAACACCGACCGCCTGAAAGAAGAACAAAAACGAGGGATATCCATCGACTTGGGTTTTTCCCATTTCGATCTGTCCGAGCATGAGCGCATCGGGATCATCGATGTGCCGGGACATGAAAAATTTTTGAAAAATATGCTTGCCGGTGTCGCAGGCATGGACTTCGTCATGCTGATCGTATCCGCAGACGAAGGCGTGATGCCGCAGACCAGAGAACATTTGGATATTTTGGACCTGATCGGACTGAAAAAAGGGATCGTCGTCATCACCAAGATCGACAATGTCGAAGAAGACTTTCTCCCACTGGTCGAAGAAGACATCAAAGACTCGGTCAAAGGAACTTTTTTGGAAGGAGCCCCCTGCGTTCTCGTCGACTCCATCTCCAAAAAAGGAATGCCGGATCTGATCGAGACCATCCGACAGATGAGTGCCGAAGTCGAAGGACGCAATGAGATCGCACCGGCAAGGATGTATATCGACCGCATATTCAGCGTCAAAGGATTTGGGAATGTCGTCACCGGAACATTGGTCGAAGGGACGATCAAACCGGAAGACGAGCTGATGCTCTATCCGGACGAACAGAGAGTCAAAGTGCGCGGCATACAGGTCCACTCCGAAAAAACCGACAAAGCCTATGCCGGACAGCGTGTCGCGATCAACCTTGCCGGCATCGACAAAGACAAGATCGAGCGCGGCGATACCCTCGCCGAGGGCAACACCATGACACCGACCATGATGCTGGATTGCAAGATCCGGGTACTTGAAACTGCAAGCAAGGACATCGAACATTGGGATCGGATCCGAATGTATCACGGCGCACGCGAGATCCTGGGACGTATCGTGCCGCTGGAAGGAAAAGTCATCCCGCGTGGGACGGAAGGCTATGCCCAGATCCGTCTGGAAGAAAAATTTGCCTGCAAAGCCGGCGATAAGATCATCCTGCGCTCCTACTCGCCGATGGAGACGGTCGGGGGCGGCACCGTGCTCGATGCCAACTCCAAAAAACATTCTTCCGCCGACGAACAGCTGGTCGAGACCTTCAAGATCAAAGAAGCCGGCGATCCGAAAGACATCGTCGAGACTCATCTGCTGCACTGCAAGACCTTCGTCGAACCGAAAGAGATCATCGAGACGCTTTCGCTCTCCGATGCACTGCTCAAAGAGATCCTCAAAGAACTGTCCGAAGAACAAAAGACCGCTCCGATCGGCAACTTTTATATCCACAAAAAGATCCTGGGCGACCTGTTCGACAAAGCGGAAGAACTGATAGAGCTTTATCACAAACAAAATCCGCTCAAAAAAGGCATCAGCCGCGAAGAATTCCGCTCCAAGATGCAGCTCCACTTCAAACCGAAAGACTATGACGTATTTTTGGAATATTTGGCTGCGGAGAAAAATATCATCGCCGACAAGACCTTGATCAAGCATGCGGATTTTGAGATCGCCTACACACCGGAGCAACAAAAGATCAAAGATGAGATCTTGACGCGGCTCAAAAAAGAAGCCCTAACGCCGAGCCTTGCCAAAGACTACATCGACAGCCCTCAAAAACAGGCAGTGATGGACGGGCTGATCGAAGAAGATCTGGTCATCAAAGTTTCCGAAGAACTCATCTATGACAAAGCCGTCGTTCGATCGCTCGAGCAGGAAGTACGTGCCATTTTGCAGGAAAAAAGAGAATTGCAGATGTCGGATATCCGTGACAAATATGAACTCAGCCGAAAATTTGCGATCGCACTGCTCGAATACTTCGACCGCGTGAAGATCACCAAACGGGTAGGGGACAAACGTGTTCCGTTTTGATCGATATCCTACAATAATTTTTGACCCGGACCGGAACCGATCCGCATCCGCAGGATCTTAATGGGATCTTTTTGTCCCAAGATCCTGTCAGATCGGCGCGATATGATCACATATGCCATACTTTACAGATCGACAAGATCCATTCCTCGGATCTTTCGATCGCCTATACCGAATGATCAGGAGGACATAATGCTAGGGATGATCCCGCCGATATTGCTTTCGGCATTGAACGACGAGCAGCGCGGTCTGATCGAACGGATCTACGAACGCGATTCCAAGACCATGCTTCAGACCGCTATGAAATATGTTAAAGAGCAAAGCACTGCGGAAGACATCGTTCAGCAGGTCTTTGTGAAGATCCTTCGCCAGATCGAAGAAAAAAATATCGATCTTTGCAGTAAAACGACCGGCTATTTCGTTATTATGGTAAAGAACCATTGTATCGACCATCTGCGCGCGCAAAAAAATCAGGACCTGTCCTACGATGCCATGCTTTATGAAGGCGGAGCTTTTGAGAGCAGGGCATCCGATCTTGGCGATCCGTCCGAGCTGATCATCTCCCGCGAAGGATATGACAGGATCATTGGAGCGATCCGGCAGCTCGACGAAAAATATCTCTTACCGATCCAACTCAAACTGTTGCACGGACTCAGCGAAAAACAGATCGCCGAGACGCTCGGACTCAGTGAGAAAAATGTCAACAGCAGGATCTATCGCGCACGCAAACTATTGATCGAACAGATCCGAAAGGGGGTGAGCGAATGATCGATAAGAGATGGGATGACTTATTCCAAATAATGTTGAAAGATGCAGAAGAGCAAGAGATCGCGGAACTGTCGATGCAGCCGCTGACACCTTCGCCGAATTTTGAAAAAGCGATCAAAAAACTGATTGCTCAAAACAAAAAAACAGCGCGCAAACGACGCATGATCCGATACCTCTCCAAAGCTGCAGTGATCCTGCTCGTGATCTTTGCCACGCTCAGTGCCGCCTATGTCTTCTCACCGACCGCAAGAGCTATGATGCAAAAGATCATTCGCATCATCTACTCCGGTCACAATTCCTATCGATTCGGGACAAGAAAGGTCGAACTCAAAAAAGGCGACTACAGTCTGGGATATATCCCCGAAGGATTTGAACCGGTGGAAGAAATTGAATGGCATGATGGGTATGGTATTGACTACAAAAATAAAGAAAATATCTTATCGTTTAGTTATAGACAAGGAAAGGATAGGAATATCTCTGTTGATAATGAGAATATGACACATACTAATATTAATATCAATGGAATGGAAGGCTTTATTGCTCAAGATACGGAGACTTTATTTACAGTTGCGGTTCTGGTAGACGAAGATATTGTGCTAAAATTGACAGCCGATCTGGAATATAACGAAGCAATAAAAGTGTTAGAAAACATTCAAAAGCATTGAAAATAAAACAAGTAAAATATCACTTGGAGACGAGTGATATTTTTTGTATAGAGAATAGGCTGTTTTATACTAAAATCTATTTGAACATATAGGATCGATCCCAGTTCCTATGAGTGATATTCCTAAATATCTGTTAGGACGATCAGCTGATCGTATCAAAAAGGCGAGAAAATTTTTCTATGCTGTCGATCAGGTTTCAGTATCAGAATGAGATCTTTTCATTCTGATCCCGTTCTATGTGTTTTGATGAAGCTTGAAAATACAATATATTTTCCTGTGTCGTAAGCGTATAATCCAACATCGTGCATCATCAAAAATATTTTTATAAATTTTTTATTTTTTTGAAGTGAGATGTGTTCTACACTCGTTAGTATAGTAAACAGGTAAACAGACAAACAGACAAAAATAATTTTTAGGAGGTTGTTATGAAAAAGATAAAAACATGTCTTTCTGTGTTAACACTACTTTGTATGTTAGGAACAACGGCTACGATTCCGGTACATGCTCAGCACGTAAGAGAACAAGAGAAAGTTTTGTCTGCGAGGATCATGCCAAAATGGAATACTGGAGCAAATATTGATTGTAGTCTAAGTATTTCTGCTAAGAAAGCATATTCGAGTGTTGTAGTAGAAGGAGATAAGTCTATATCCAAAATAAATGTCGAGATCGTTCTGGAAGAAAAAGTGGGACGAGCATATACAGAAGTTGCAAGATGGTCTAAAACTTCTAATTCAAGAACGCTAAAATTTGACAATGCTACATCTGTCACATCAGGATCTTACAGACTTCGCGTTACAGCAAAAGTTTATGAAGGAAGCAACTATTACACGATCTCAGACAGCACGACAGCTAGTTACTGATCAGTAGCTGAAATAAAATACAAGTATAATGCTTGAGAAAGGAGCTTTTATGGATAGTCCACCATATATAAAAACTATATCCAAATTCCACTGATATTAAAAACCAAGGGGAAATGGTATACTATAAAAAAAATCTGTGGAATTAATACTTTTATTACTGGATTCAAAACATCTATTTTGGAGGAATGTTATGAGAAATCAGATCCAATCTTGGAAACAATTTATTAAATTGAAATTAGGAATCTCTTTTCTAGTGATTTGTGTACTACTTATAACCACAACTCCTCTTCACTACAAAACCGTAGAGTACAAAATTTTATATTCGGAAGATGGGAAGTTGAATGTTCGGTATCAAGATGGGATGCTTTCAGTTCGAGTTGAAGGAATCGGTTACTTGCATACGGATCTGTATGAAATTGAAAAATGGTCTTTTGATCTTCTTGAAGAAGAAGAGCCTAAGATAATAGCAACTTTTAATGGACCGTTTATCAGGCTTAAGAATACGAAAGGGTTTTCTGAACGTGAATTGATGATGTTTTGGAATTCGCATTTGAAAAAGATAAAGATCATAAGTAGTTATGATAAGATTAATTTTTATACTGTATAAATAGAATGATTTGCAGGAGGTTAATATGTTCAAGAAAATTTTTGCTATAGTTTCAGTTTTATTGATGCTATCTTCTTCTCAGTTTTCTTTTGCTGAATCCCATCAGATCACTCCTCATGTAGGCGGGAGCAATAGTCACGATTACTACTATTATAGCTCTTATATTGTCAGAAAAGTAAGTCGTTCTAAGTTAGTGTCACTAAAAATTGATTTAGAAAATAGGGCGCGAAAACATCAAACTATGCTTAACTTAATAAATGGATTATCTGGAAGTATACCTTATGGATGGGTTATGTCAGTACCGCTTTCTAAGATAGAAGACTCTAACTTACAATCTGCAAATGTTATTGAAAACTCGCTACTTGCAGATGGAACATCAAATTATTTTGATGTGTGCTATGAGGAATATCGATGTGAAGTTCCAGGAAGTGCGTATATAAAAGTGGTTTTAGTTGAGAAAAAAATAGAAACAATATAAGTAAAAAGCCTTAGATGTTGTAATTGAGAAGATCGCTCTTCTGAGTGATCTTCTGGTTATATAGTGAGGTAATCATAATTAAACAGATTCGAAATTTGAGGAGTTTATTTAAGAGACAAGAAGAAGTGTTGATCGGTATCAACAGGATGTATTTGACATTTCATAGAGATGTTATTCAAAAAGTTACAATAATTACATTCTGTGTCGCTTGGTTGCGAAAAGATTTGAGAAATGGTATGATTTAGTTAATGTATGAAAATTATTTAGGATCACTTACATATTTTGTGTAGATCGTTCGTACCTATGACAGATCCAAAGAGGGCACCTTTAAGCGATATTTTTGGAATGACATTCCAGTGTTGAAGTAATGTGTAAAAATAAATGTATTAAAGAACGGAGAGCTAATGGCAAACAAGAAAGTGTGGATAAGATTTACTTTGCTCGTTGTGATCATTGTGATCGTATATAATATCTTTTATCTGATCCCGATCAACAATATGAAGGTAAAGAGCAATATCCTATTGAATGAGAATGGTTTTGCCGAAATTCATATTTTAGGGGGATCGCTAAGTATCAAAACGGAGAAGGATATTTTTGAAAATGATTTTGTAAGTTCTTCAGTGTATGAATCGGACCGGATCATCGAGTTCAGAAGATTCGAGGAAGGTGCACCCTATGCGGAAAAAACTTATATCGCGCCATTCATAAGACTGCGAAGTGTCGAAGGTCTTTCAGAAGCGATCGAGGGAGCTCCAAGGATCTCCAAGATCGTTGTGTACTGTGATCTTCAGAAGATCCTATTTGTCGATCAGACAATGAAATTGTATGAATAAACACCTCCGGATCGTCATTGATCGAAGAATAAAGGATCCTATGTTTTTGAAAAGTTATAGAAGGATTAGATCGTGTAATGAAATGTAACAAATGAGAAAAGGATAAGAGTGTTTGATCGTGGATCTGAACTCTACAAATCGAGGTTGGTGAATAAAAAGATCTTGAAGATATAATAGACGAAAGATTGAACACAGATAGTGAAAGATATGATCCGGATCAGTAAACAAAAACAGGTAAATATTATGAAAAGAATACTATCGATCATTTTGATGTTGATGATCCCTATTATGGCATCCGCAGAACCCGATAAGATAAATATTGAGATCGGCGGTCACAAAGTGAAGCTGGATGGAAATGCCGAACTATATAGGAACAGCACATATGTTTCTGAAGATCTTTTTGCGAGATCATTGGGGATAGATGTGAGGTCGGAGAATGAGAAG
>JAUMYO010000005.1:6584-33012 GCA_030528605.1 Peptostreptococcaceae bacterium
GAAGGATCAAGATATATCTAAAAAAATGTATGATGAGATCACACAGCAGCAGATAAAAAAATATGGCAGATGATCAAATATTTTGAGATCACATTGGTTTGCAAAGGGAGAGCGGATGGAGACTGTTTCAACGCTCATCCCTTTGAATGATCATAGCGTGGTATTGGACAAAGTGTGTCGAAGAACGGACGGAGGATCTTCGATCAGGATGCCGAGTTATGATCTGAAAAGGTTACAAAGATTACAGTTTTGTGAGATCGCTTGCATAAAAGTTTTGACAGTGGTATGATGGAATGGATCGGAAAACATTGTGATACAAAAAACTTGCATTAAGATCAAAGGAGAGAACGAAGAGGAAGTCAAAAGAGAGCTTAGTGCTGTTCTTTACCGGTATTTTTGTCGGGATGTTTTTGTTCCGCGCGGCTCTTTTTCACAAAGCGGCATTGCGCTCGGATCTTGTGCTGAATGAGGACGGAAAGGTCGTGGCATCTTATTGCAACGATATTATGTTTTTTGTGTTTAGCACTATCAGGGACGGTCAGGAAGATACTACTTATTTTCCGGTGGATGAGTTTTCGGCAAGTGTTCCGATCGGAAAGTTTTTGTTTGATGAAGGAGGAAATATGAAAAAGTCAAGAATGATCGTATTGGCAGTTGTTGTCTTAGCTTTTGTTTTTCTCGGGTATAAAAATACATATCAAGCGAAGTTTTACAAGAATATGTATTTGAACCAACAGTACACAAAGACGGATGATGCTTTTTTGGATACCAATATGCTTGGGGATGTGATCGCTTTTGGAAAGAACGAGATCGTAATGATCGAAATAAGAGATCTTGAAAAGCTGCGAGAAGAGATAAAAGATAAGGGAGGCGCGCCGATCCTGCAGCCGGGGCACTACGATACGATCTCATGGGAGTATCAAAATCCGAAATACAATCCGTTCACCAAAGAGATCACAGCAGAAGGTTTGGAAGAGAGCATCAAATTTATCGGAAAGGATCGGATCGAATACAAAGGTAAGGTCTTTACCATAAAAGATCCGGCGGAAAATACGGTAGGATCTTAAAAAAAATAAATAGCGGCGGTCAAGTTTTCCGACGACAGATACGGAGCAAGTTTTAACAAGCATCGATCCGGCGTATCGTATGAGACCTTATGATAGGATACGATAAATGATAGATTCGACTTTCCCGGTCCTGTTTTGCAAAAAAGCCTGATGTAGGATGACTGTGATATCTCCGATCGTTTTGTTTTTTTATGATGGAGACGATGTTGTTTTCAAAAGATCGTTGCAGTTAAGACGAAGAGTATCACAAAGCCTCGGATAAGCCGAGGTTTTGATCTGATGTTATCATTTTTTCGGATCGCGGATCTCAATGATCGGTATTTTGTAGAAGACCGGACGGATCTGAGGCTCGAAAAATAGGTAGGAGCGCATCTTTTTGTTGGAGAGCGGTATGAGAAAAGCCGGGAAGATCTGTTTAGAAGATGCTGCCGTAAAATTTTTTTCACAGGTATGGAGTATAGTGGAATAGAAAATAGCGGATATAGATCGGGCTGTTTGTTGATAGTATCGTAGTTTTTACGATCAAAAATGTATTTGAAGGAGGAACATTACAATGAGATCGATGAAAAGATATGGATCGCTGCTTCTTGTCGTAACGTTGGTCGGCGTTATCATGTTTGGGATCGCTCTGGATCACTCGCGCCCCGGGACATTTTTATATGATACTTTCAAAAGGACCGGAAACGAATGGACTCTGGACGAAGCGAAAGCGAAGGGACAGGTGAAATTGGATTTTAGAAAGGGTCATGCCGGACGATTCAGCATCATGCCTTTCCGATTTGAATATGGTCCTGATAGCGGATATGAAGTATATTTCAAAAATGAGGGACCCAATGAAGTCCAATTGATCTTTGAGGAAGCGGAATGGCTGTCTGAGAGATCTCAGGAAGATCTGCAAAGAGAATCTCATTTGATCTTGCCGGGAGATGAGATAAATGTAGAGCTGTTTAACAAAACCGGAGATGAAGATGCGAGATTTTATCTTTCCGTCGTGGATGCAACGGAGCCGCGACCTATGGTTTATGGCGAGTTTTACATTTTTTGATCAATAAGGTCTTGGGCTTTTGATGTGCTTTATGAGATCTGATACCGAAACCGGATAGAGCGCATAGAAAAAATTTCTCGCCTTTTGGATACGATCGGCTGATCACCCTAACGGATATTTAGGGATATCACTCATAAGAACTCGGATCGATCCTATATGTTCAAATAAGTCTTAGTATTGATACTATCATCCTTTAGAGTTACCACCTCACAATATTTTTATTTTTATAGCTTGTAGGAAATGGTGAGCGCACCGCTGCAGTGCTCCGTCGAGACTGTGTTGATCGTTCATTTTATAGGATCAGTATAAGCAACCGATTTTTGGATATTATCCGCACGAATAAAATATTACAATTTGATTAAAATAAAGACAAAAGAAAAGTTTTCTGCTATACTGAACAAAAGAAGATGATTTTGTTTATTATCAAGGAGGCTATCATGAAAAAGTGTTTGTTGGTGTTGATCCCGATCGCATTGATCCTTTACTTGGTGTGCAGAGGTTGCAGAAGCTGCAGATAAATATCTTCAGAAAGACAGTATGATCACGGTATGATGAGGCTTGGAAGGTCCTTTGAGGACTTGCTTTTGATGCGTAGATCGTATTAGGGTCAAATTTTCAGAGAGCTGTGCACGAAGTTTGCTTCCGATTCGGATAAATGCGAACTGCCGATCATGCGCAGGTCTCTTTTTTTATACCGGGGCGCATCTGATACGGATACCTTTTTGATCTCATAGGACCGATCCCATCAGTTATGAGCCGGCATCCCTAAATATCTGCCGGGGTGATCAGCTGACCGTATCCAATAAGGAACGAATAAGGAACGAAAATTTTTTGTGCCGTCTATCAAGTTTTTAGTATGAGACCCGATAGAAAGAATAGGAATTGTTTTCATTCTTTATTCAATATGATCGATACGGTGATCCAACGAATGTTGGAAAGTATCATCCGGAGGGACCGGATCTTATAGGTTCAAATCGCTTTTAGCATGAGTTCTGATAAAACATTGCTATGCGTTATATCAGGTCGGTATCGTATCACCTTATGATCTCAGCGGATCATGTTACGGAAAAAGCCGAATCATACCTTATCGGGTGGGGAGCCGATCGGATAGCAGTATTATATTGTTGGAGAAGATCGTGACAGGGGTCCGTTTGGCATCAAGGTCGGGAGCGATCTCGGTTTTTGTCGTAGCGGAGAGATTCCGATCCGGTTATTCGATCTTTTGATAAATAGGTCGGATCGATCGGATAAAATTTCAAAATTTATTGGTTTATACGCATTTTTATGATAGAATGTTACCAATAGGTTTTAGGAGGGTTTTTTGTGAAAAGAGTATTAACGGTTCTGCTGATCTCGGTAATGACGATGACGGTAACTTGGGCAGATGATATAAATATTGGAGATGATATGGGGAATGATGCGGTGGATATGAGCTTGCCGGTGCCGGGATCCGGTCAGGAGATCGACACTGCCACGGAGACTTATGGTGTGGTAACACAGCAGGAGTTGAGCGATCCGAGAGGCTTTTTGTCATCGCTGAAGTTTGGATCCCCTTCTGTCGGGGCGGACAAAAATCCTTCGGAAGAAAGCACAAAAGCAGGGAAGGATCAAACGGATATGCAGCAGACCGATCCGAATGGATCGACAATGGAGCAGTTTGTCCAGATCGTATTGGCAGAGAACAAAGATTTTGCTATGATCTCGGGAGAAAAGGTGATGATGCCGAAGGTGATCATCGAGAACAGTCGGACATTGGTCCCGCTTCATTTCTTTCGAGAGATCAAACAGGCTAAGGTCGTGTTTAACCCTGCGGAGAAGAGCGTGACCGTCGCATCGAACAATAAGGTCGTGCGTCTTGTAGCCGATCAGAAAGAGATCCGAGTCAACGGTCAGCCGAAATTGCTGGATGTTCCGATGAAGATCTATGGTGGGCGAGCTTATGTACCTGTCCGTTATATTGCGGAGATCTTCGGCTATCATGTGAGCTTTGTTAAAAACTCAGGTGCGCCGACGATGATTGGGATCTGCACGAAGGAAGGAATGCTGGATTATGGAAAAGCGATCGAGTTCTTCACAGGCAGGTAGTGTTAGCGGGATCAAATAATGATATTAAATATGTATTGATAAAGCCTCGGGTCTTCCCGAGGCTTTCGTATTTTTGTTGTATTTACGAGTTTTCAGCAGCTTTCAAAACATCGGGAAAGATCATTTTTTCCATGTATTGAGCGTGAACAGTGCCAGTATCGGATAGAGTTCAAGTCGACCTGCCAGCATGTCAAAGCATAGAATGAGTTTCATCGGAGCGGTAAGGTGCGCAAAGCTTCCTGCCGGTCCCAAGCTCTTGAGTCCGGGACCGATGTTGTTGATCGTGCCGTTGACCGCACCGAAGGCTGTTTCAAGATCCAGTCCGAGTGCTGTTAATATCAGCACGGAGAAAGCGAAAGTCAGAGCGAAGGTCATAATATAGATTCCGACGCCATGGATGACATCATCTTCGAGCGATTTGTCATCGAGCGTGATAGGCATGACCCAGTTCGGATGAAGTGATTTTTTGATCGAGCGCGCAACGGTCTTGAACATGATCAGGATCCTGGACACCTTTATTCCTCCTCCTGTCGATCCGGCGCAAGCGCCGATCATCATCAGGATCATCAGGATCGAATGAGAGAAAGTGCTCCATTCCATGTAGTCGTAGGTGCCGAATCCGGTCGATGTCATAATGGAAGATACTTGGAAGAAGACATAGCGGAATGTTTGTGCCGCATCTTGATAGAGCGCGCGATTATCCAGAAAGATCGCGAAGGTCGCGACTGCTACGATCCCCAAGAACCAATGGAGCTCTTCGGAGCGTATCGCTTCGTAAAAGTTTTTGGTCATGATCAAGAAATAAAGGTTGAAGTTGATCCCGAAGATCAACATAAAGATCGATACGACCATATCGATGTAGTAGCTGTCATAATATGCGATGCTGCTTCCGTGGATGGCGAATCCGCCCGTTCCGGCTGTTGAAAATGCGGTAAGTACGGCATCATAAAGCGGCATGTTGCCAAGGCAGAGAAAGATCACTTCAAGCAGAGTAAGTGCAAAGTAGATGCCGTAAAGGATCTGAGCTGTGCTTCTCATTCGGGAAACCAATTTCCCGACGGTAGGTCCGGGCACTTCCGCCTTCATGATATGCATCGCCTGAGAGTTGGTCTTAGGCAATACCGCAAGAGCGAATACGAGCACGCCCATCCCACCGATCCAATGGGTGAAGCTGCGCCAAAAGAGCATTCCTCTCGGCAGCACTTCGATCTGAGTCAGTATGGTGGAGCCGGTGGTCGTAAATCCGGATACCGTCTCAAAAAAACTGTCGATGAAGGAAGGGATCGATCCGCTGATAAAAAACGGGATGGATCCGAAAAAAGAAAAACTGACCCAAGAGAGAGCTACGATCACCATACCTTCTTTGGCATAGATATTGTTTCGCTCAGGGATCTTTTGGCTGAGGATCGTACCCAAAGCGATCGACAAGATGATCGGAGGCAAAAACGCCAAAGCACTCTTCTCCGCGAAAAAGAGAGAGACGGTGAAGGGGACGAGCATCAGGTAGCCGTTCATTTTCATCATCGATCCCAGAATATATTTTATCATTTTATAATTCATCGGATGTCCTTTTTGCTAGATCGGCATATCAAAGATAGCGATCGTTTCTGTTTTTTCAAAAATATCTTTCAGATCGGCCAAGTATTTTGTCGTCGTAACGATGATCACGCTGTCATCGGGAAGCAGGAAGTCGTTTCCGCGAGGGAATATGATCTTGCCGTTTCGGATAATGTAGGCGAGCATGATGTCGGGCTTGAGCATCAAGTTGCGGATCGGTACATTGACAAAGTCTGCATCTTCGGCTACCTTGAATTCGAGTGCTTCGACACGGTCGTCAACGAGCTTGTACAAAGTCTGTACATTGGATCCCTGTGAATTGATGATCGCGCGTACATAACGTACGATACGGTTGACCATGATCTCTTTGGGTGTGATGATGGAACCGATGCCGGCATTGCTGATGATCTTTACGAATCCGAGACGATTGATTTTTGTGATGACTTTATCGACATTCTTGCTGTTGGCATAGAGTGAGATGATGATATTTTCCTCATCGATACCGGTAAGCGAGATGCAGGCATCCATATTGTCCAGATTTTCTTCATCCAGAACCTCGGGATCCGTTCCGTCGCCGTGAATGACGGTTGAATATGGGATCAGCTTGCTCAGATCATTTGCCCTTTGCTGATCGATCTCGATGATACGGACATTCATTCTCATATCTTCCAGATTTTTTGCAAGATAATAGCTGATGGATCCTCCGCCGACGATCATGACATTCTTGATCTTGATGCTCGAATTACAGATGTTTTTGAAGAAATTCGCCAACTCGCCGGAAGATGCGGTGATATAGATACGGTCTTTCTCTGCCAAGACAAAACTTCCGTTGGGTATAAAAACCTGGTCTTGACGGATCACGCAACAGACCAGTACATCGATATGGAGATCGTGAGAAATATCTGCTAGACGGTAGCCTGCAAGAGGGTTGCCCGCTCCGATCTCGAATTCGATCAGGCTGACCTTTCCTTTGACAAAAGATTCGACTTGGATCGCCGAAGGGTATTTGATCATTCGGGAGATATAGTTTGCCGCCTCTTGATCCGGATTCAATATCACATCGATCGCCAGACTTTTGTGCATGAAGATCGTTTGGTTGGAATATTCCGGCTTTCGGATCCTTGCGACCGTATGTTTTGCGCCGAGTGCCTTGCCCATCACACAACATAGGGTGTTGATCTCATCGGACTGTGTGACGGCGATCAGCATATCTGCGGCGGCAACATCCGCCTGAAGCAGTGTATCCCGAGAGGTGCCGTTGCCATGGATCCCGATGATATCATGCGTTTGTGTGAATTTTTCTATAAGTTTTAGATTCGTATCGATCACGGTCACATCACAGGCTTCTTTGGTGAGATGATATGCCAAAGAGTTTCCTACTTTTCCGCAGCCAACTATTATAATATGCATAGATCCTCCAATCTGTTTTCACTATGATTATAGCTTAATCAAACGGTGTTTTCAAGATAAAAACTTTTGACGATCTCAAAGCATGCCGCTATAGGCTTAATATTGACATTGCTCCATAAAAAGGATATGCTAAGGGAAAGAAAGGAAGGGTGACCATGGATCAGAAGGACCTTAAACAGATCGAAAAATATCATAAAATGGGTTGGCACGAAAAGATCGTCGAATTGATCGATTCGCTGGATGAGATGGATTATGATGCTTATTGCCTCAGAGGACGGGCTTGGACCGATCTTTATGAGCCTTACAAAGCACTGGAAGACCTTTTGGCTGTTGAAAAACAGGGGAAAGACGATCCGCTCTGGAATTACCGGATGATGTACGTATATGATATGCTTGATGAGAATCAAAAGATGATCGAACATGGCAAAAAAGTGCTGGGGCATTTTCCGGAACTGGATGAGAAGATCGTCCTGGGAATGACGTTCAATTATCTGGAAGAAAGGCGTTTTGATGAAGCGCAGGAGCTCATGGGTGAATATAAGATGGAACAAAACATGGATTGGAACAATATGATGGGCAGGCTGCACTTTATGAAAGGGGAATATGTTGAAGCAAGCATGTACCTGGATCAGGGGATCAAGCTGGCGGTGGCAAGTGATGAACCGGACTATGTGCAGTCGATGGCGATCGGGCTGTATCGCTGTTATGAAAAATTGGGGAAGACGGATAAAGTGAAAGAGTTGGAGAGGGTATTCGGGATCGCGCCGGAGAAGCTGGAGGGATATTCCCATGAGGATCTGATGATCGTTGAAGACCATATCGCACAAAATTTTGGCAATTTTGATATGGCTTTTCATGAGATAGAGTCGGAGATCATACAATTGGATATCATAGTCTCGCCACCGACACCGGAAAAGGATCACTATGTGCTGACAACGATCGGGATGGGTGCAAAGATCATGGAACATATGCCTTCGGATCTGATCGAGCTCGGTTACGGACGCTTGGAACTGATGATAGCTCTGCCGCCGGATTGGAATATTCAGTCGGAGGAGGAGCGCTGGAGTTGGCCGATACAATGGCTCAAGATCTTGGGACGACTTCCTTTTGTTCAGGAAGCGTGGTTGGGGAAGGGGCACACGATCCCCAGTAGAGGAGGAGCTTATGCCGAGAACACGGAGCTGGAATGCCTGATGCTTATTCCGCCTTTTGAATACGGAGAGGATTCTTATGAGGTAGAGCTTAGCAATGGGGAGGTCGTGCATTTCTTGCAGGTCATCCCGATCTATCGCGAAGAGGTGGATTACAAGCTTGCTTACGGGGCGGATGCTCTTATCGAGCGTTTCGGGGATAACTTCAGTGGTATCGTGGATGTCCATCGAAAAAACTATGCACCGAAAGAAATGAATAAGAAATATTTTAACTGGACAAACAGCTCGCTGAAGCAATAATTTGGATGGAGACGATCCGTTCGGGATCATTTCGGGAACCGAATACAGCGGCACCGGAGAAAGGGGAGCATGTCACAAAGGATGTGGCAGGAGAAAAAATGAATGCGGAGATCATAGCGGTAGGGACGGAGTTGCTGCACGGGGATATTCTCAACAGTAACGCACAATATATCAGTCAAAAGATGGCAACGATCGGTGTGGATGTGCATTATCACACCGTGGTCGGAGACAATCCGAGTCGTATCAGGGACGTATTTCGGGTGGCGATCGGCAGGGTGGACCTGATCCTTGTTACAGGTGGTTTGGGACCGACCAAGGATGATATCACCAAGGAGATGTTGGCGCAGGAGCTCGGTCTGCCGATGATCTTTTGTGAAGAGAGCGTCGAACGGATGGAAGAACGTTTTAGGCAGCGAGGACGGATGATGACAAAAAACAATCTGCGTCAGGCATATTTTCCGGAAGGAGCGGAGGTCCTTATGAACCTCAACGGAACTGCCGATGCCTGTCGTTTAGAGTATGAAGGCAAGATCTTTTACTTGTTGCCCGGACCGCCCAATGAAAATCGACCGATCGTGGACGATATGATCCTTCCTCAACTTCGCAAAAATAACAAACAAACGGTCGTGCATAAAAAAATACAAGTTTTTGAACTGGGCGAATCGGTTTCCGAAACGATGCTGATGGATCTGATCGATGCTCAGAGCAACCCGACGATCGCACCATATGCCGGTCAAGGGAGGTTGATCTATCGCATCACGGCAAAGGCGGATTCACAAGAGTTGGCGGAGCAAATGATCGCTCCCGTGACGGAGGAAATATTAAAAAGGCTTGGGAAGCATGCAAAACTCTTGGAAGAATAGGAGGAACGAACATGTTAGGCTTGGTACTGGGAGGTGGCGGCGCTAAGGGTGCTTATGAGATCGGAGTATGGAAAGCGCTGATCGAGATGGGCATCGATGAGAAGATAAAGATCGCAGTCGGGACGAGCATCGGTTCGCTAAATGCCGCTTTTGTTGCTCAAGGTGACTATGAAAAGGCACTGGAGATGTGGATGAACTTTGATGCGGGGAAGATGCTTCATGTGGAAAATTATAACGAGCTGGATCCGAAGGAGAAAAGGATCTCTTCGATACAAGCGTTGGCAAAAGATATGATCTTGGAGGGCGGGCTGGAGCCGACCGAGTACAAAAATGCGATCTTGCAGTATATCGATGAAGAAGCGGTGCGCCGCTGTGGCATAAGGTATGGTGCGGTGGCGGTCGATATCACGAACCAAAAGCCGGTCGAAAAAACGCTGGAGGATATGAAGAAGGGACAGCTTGTGGATTATATCATGGCATCCTCTGCTCTTGCACCGGCGGTCAAAGCCTATGAGATCGATGGAGCAAAACATATTGACGGCGGGTTTTATGATGTGGTTCCGGTCAATATGGCGCTTGATATGGGTGCGAACGAGATCATCGCTGTGGATCTTGATGTAGCGGGGATCCTGAAAAAAACGGAAGACCCTGAGCGGATCCGATCCATGAGATACATCAAGCCTTACTGGGATCTGGGCGGCGTGTTGACTTTTGATACTGAAGCGGTCAAACGAAACATCATGCTGGGCTATCTGGATACGTTAAAAGTGTACGATGCTTTTGAAGGGAAGGCATATACTTTTATCAAAGATAGTAAGAGTAAGGCGCTCGAAGGTTTTGAAAAAAACTCTTTGCAAGCGATCCAAACAGGCATTTCTTCCAACAAGAGCAGATTCTCATTCGCTGACAATATGATGAAAAAAATGTGGCAGGCAACGATGCAGGAAAGAGAAAAGCGGGGCTGTACAAAGACCAATGAGATCGTAGCCTGTGCCGAGATCGTGGCAGAGATCCTGAAGGTCGATCCGACCAAGCTCTATACGAGGTCAAGTCTCAATGAAAAGATCCGAGAGAAGTTGGCTATGGTCGAAGCGATACCGCTTCGGAACTCAAATTTGGATATTCTCGCGAATTTGACCAATGATCTGAGCGCGATCTCGGACGAACAGAAAAGATTGAAATATTTTGCAGCTGAGATCGCAAACGATCTGGAGAACAAACGAGATATTTGGATCAAAAGTCTGGCTCCGATCTTTACCAAAGAATTTTTCGGGGGACTGTATATCGCAGTGCATAAGCTTCTGTAAAATAAACAAATAGATCATATGCCTGAAGATCTTTCGGGTGGGGAGGAAAAACGAGGAATGGAAACGAAAACGTTGATAAGTCCGGACAATATGTGGACATTGTGGGCGATCATGGCGGGATGGGCTGCGATCACCATCTATCTGGAACAAAAATATGACTGGGCTGCGAGAATAAGCGGGGCGATCATCGCGTTGCTCGGGGCGATGGTGTTGTCGAATCTCAGGGTGATCCCGACCGATGCGCCGGCATACGATTCGGTATGGATCTATGTGGTACCGCTGGCGATCCCGATGCTGCTGTTTAAGAGCGATCTGCGCAAGATCTGGCGGGAGAGCGGCAAGCTGATCGTGATCTTTTTGATCAGTTCGATGGGGACAGTGATCGGAGCGGTGCTGGGCTTTACTCTGTTGAGTGAGCGTATCCCGGAGCTGAGCAAGGTGGCTGCGATGATGACGGGATCCTATATCGGAGGAAGTGTCAACTTCTCGGCGATGGCAAGTTCCTTTGAGGTGAGCAAGGAGCTGTCTTCGGCAGCGGTCGTGGCGGACAATCTTTTGATGGCGCTGTACTTTTTTGTGCTGATCACCATCCCGACGCTGAAATTTTTTCGCAGAAACTACAAGCATCCTTATATGGACAAGATGGAAAGCTCGGATGTGGAAGAAGGCAAGACCGTCGCGGCATCCTACTGGGAGCGCAAAGAGGTCTCGCTCAAAGACATCGCTTTTGCATTTGCGACCTCGATCGTGATCGTGGCAGTGTCGATCGCGCTGGAGGGGTTCGTCAAAACATTGGGAGAGAACCTAGGCGGAGATCTCGGCAAGATCATTTCGCTTTTGGGCAACAAATATCTCTTTATCACGACGATCACGATGATCCTGGCGACCCTGTTCCCACATTTTTTGGGAGAGATCCGTGGGGCACAGGAGATCGGGACCTTCCTGATCTACATTTTCTTTGTCGTGATCGGAGTTCCGGCGAGCATCGTCGTCATCGTGACCAAAGCGCCATTGCTTCTGCTGTTCTGTGCGATCATGGTCGTGATGAATATGGTGATGACCTTCGTCGGAGGAAAGTTGTTCGGCTTTTCGCTCGAAGAGATCATCCTCGCATCCAATGCCAATATCGGCGGACCGACTACGGCAGTAGCGATGGCGATCTCCAAAGGCTGGAGCGAGCTGATCGGACCGATTATGATGGTCGGAACGCTCGGCTATGTACTGGGCAACTACTTCGGCATCTTTATCGGAAACTATCTGGGTTGATCGGAGCTTTTTCACAGGCAATAAAAAGCTCGATCGCAGACCGGATCGCTTCGGATGTGATCGATCTCATCGCTCGAATGTCTAACGGTCGTTGGGGATGGATCGCCGAGACGGATGTGATCTCTATGATATCAAAAAACAAGGGCTGTTGCACTTTAAGATCTTCACATGGGATAGGATAAAATTTTGTGGGTTACCGCATTTGTGTGAGATCTGTACTTTGCAGCAGCCTTTTGTCGTTCTCATCGTTTCGATCCTCGCTTGTCGATCAGGCGACCGTATCGAAATTTGAAAAATATATCATCATCAGACGAGATCGCCGGAAAAGTTTACTGATGATAAAAAACTCAGTCAATGATAACAAGCACGAGAAATTAACAAAAAAACAAAGAAATACAAAACATACATAAATATTGAGAAAAACAAAACAAAAACTTTCTTTCAACTTTGAACAGCATTATATTGACTTTTAGGTATAAATGAGTGTAATATTAGTAATAAATGTAGTGGCGAAACGTTTGTTGGTTTTTGTACAAGACTTTTCTAAGCAAAGAGAACAGGGTAGCAGCGGTCTTGTAGAAGAAAAACGGATGAGGAGAAGCAATGAAGAACACAACGCTATTGCATGGATCAACCGCCTGTCAGGCGGCAGGTATAAAAACGAAGGAGTAAAGGAGGAGTGAGTTTGCAGGCGAACGAAAAGCTTTTGGATGTGAAGGGACTCAATACCGCATTCAGGATCAGGGATGATTATTTCAATGCGGTCGATAATGTGAGCATCTCTTTGCGTCGAAATGAGATTTTGGCCATCGTGGGGGAGTCCGGATGTGGGAAGAGTACATTGGCGACCACCATCATCGGACTTCACAATATGAACTATACTTCCGTGAGCGGCGAGGTGCTGTATCAGGGAAGGAATCTGTTGACCCTTTCGGAGCCGGAGTATAACAAAGTGCGAGGAGGAGATATCGGGATGATATTCCAAGATCCGCTTTCCGCGCTCAATCCGTTGCAGAGGGTCGGGGATCAGATCGAGGAGAGTCTTGTCTATCATACGGACTTGAATAAAGAACAGAGAGTGGCTAGGGTACTGGAACTGATAAAACAGGTCGGGATCCCGAATCCGGAACGTGTCAGAAGACAGTTTCCGCATCAGCTCTCAGGTGGTATGAGACAGCGTATCATCATCGCGATCGCTTTGGCCTGTAAACCGGACATCATTATCGCGGACGAGCCGACCACGGCACTTGACGTGACGATCCAGGCACAGATCCTGGACCTTTTGCTGGATCTCCAAAAAGAGATCAATGCGGGAGTCATTCTGATCACGCATGACCTCGGTGTCGTATCGCAGGTCGCAAACCGCGTTTGCGTCATGTATGCGGGACAGGTCGTAGAGGAAGCGCCTGTCGATGAGCTGTTCAATAATCCGCTTCACCCTTATACCCGAAGTCTATTGAACTCGATCCCGCAGGATAACAGCCAGGACAAACATCTGCACGTTATCGAAGGGATGGTCCCTTCCTTGAAAAACCTACCGAGAGAAGGATGCAGATTTTCCGCTCGTATCCCTTGGATACCGGAAAGTGCGCATGAAGAACATCCGGAACTGCACGAAGTGTCGCCGGGACATTTTGTTCGATGCACTTGCTGGAAGGAATTCTATTTCCAAGAGGAGGGCAAATAATGAGTTTTCTAGAGATAAGAGATCTAAAAGTCCACTTCCCGATCCGCGGAGGGATCTTCAACCGTATCGTCGACTATGTCTATGCGGTGGACGGAGTGGATCTTGATATAGAAGAAGGCAAGACTTACGGACTGATCGGAGAGTCCGGTTCGGGAAAATCGACCATCGGAAAAGCCATCGTCGGTCTGGAGCCGGCTACTCACGGAAGCATCATGTACAATGGGCATGACGTGACCAAAAAAAGCGTCCGCAAACAGGTAAAATATAATTACGATGTGCAGATGATCTTCCAAGATTCGATGTCGAGTCTTGACCCGAAAAAAAGGATCCGAGACATCATCGGAGAGCCGCTGAAAAATTTTGAAGAGCTTTCGCCGGAAGAACTGGAAAAAAGAGTATATGAACTGCTGGACATCGTCGGGATGCCGTCGGATGCGATCTTCAAATATCCGCATGAGTTCTCCGGAGGGCAAAGACAGCGTATCGGGGTCGCTCGTGCGGTCGCCTGCAAGCCGAAGCTGATCGTGGCGGACGAGCCGGTATCCGCGCTTGACCTTTCGGTCCAGGCACAGGTCCTCAACTACATGAAGGACATCCAAAAGGATTTCGGCATCAGTTACCTGTTCATCTCCCACGACCTGGGCGTCGTGAAGCACATGTGCGATCATATCTATATCATGCACAGAGGGAGATTTGTAGAAACAGGGACCAGAGAGGATATCTATCGAGACCCGAAACATATCTATACCAAGCGTCTGTTGGCTGCGATCCCGCATATCGATCCGGACGATCGTGAAGCGGCAAAGGTTCGCAGACTGGATGTAGAGCGTCAGTTTGATGAGAAGGTTTCCGAGTATTATAATGAGCATTTCAGACCGTATGATCTGGTAAAGCTCAACGACACTCACTATGTATCGATAAAGGGAGGTTTGTAATATGTGGAAGACCGTATTAAGACGCGTATTGATCATGATACCGCAACTATTTGTTTTAAGTATATTGGTGTTTGCTCTCGGACGAGCGATGCCGGGCGATCCGTTTACCGGGCTGATCACTCCGCAGACGGAGGCGAGCCGTATCGAAGAGCTTCGTGAAAAAGCAGGTCTGAACGATCCGCTGAGAGTCCAGTATGCCAACTGGCTGAAAAGGATGTCAAAGGGCGACATGGGGATGAGCTACAACTACAAGCGTCCGGTGTCCGACGTTATCGGAGAAAGAGCAAAGAATACATTCTATCTTTCGTTGCTGTCTACGATATTGTTGTATGCGATCGCGATCCCGCTGGGCGTTTTGGCGGGAAGATATTACAACTCATTCTTTGACCGCTGCGTCGTGTTCTATAACTTCCTGAGTTATGCGATGCCGTCCTATGTACTTTATCTGGTGATGCTTTTGGTATTCGGCTATCGCTTGAAGCTGTTCCCGACATCGGGTACGGTCGGACTGGGGGTTGCTCCGGGTCTTCCGTATATCATGAGCAGGCTCCAGCATATGATATTGCCGGGTATCACCTATGCACTTCTTGTTACGACAAGTACGATCCAGTACCTTCGTAACGAGGTCGTCGATGCAAAGTCGATGGACTATGTACGTACCGCTCGTTCCAAAGGGGTACCGATCAGCAAGGTATATTCGCACCACATCTTCAGAAACTCATTGTTGCCGATCGCGGCATTCTTCGGATTTACGATCACCGGTCTGTTGGGCGGATCGATCATTCTTGAAACGATCTTCGCTTATCCGGGCATGGGTGAACTGTTTATCTCAGCGATGGGATCGAGAGACTACTCCGTCATCACGGCATTGATCATGCTTTACGGAGTCCTGATATTGACAGGTAGTGTGCTTTCCGATATCATCATGTCCATCGTTGACCCTAGAATAAGAATTGAGTAGGAGGAAACAATGAGCAAAGGAGAAAACATAAAGAACACGCCGACAGTGCAAGATCAGGCGGAAGCGACGGCGGTCCCAAAAAGCCCGAGCGCTTGGATGGTGCTTGCACGAGAATTCAAAAAAGACAAAGTTGCTTTGTTCAGCTTGATCATATTTGTACTGTTCATCATTACCGTATTCGTTTGGGCGGCATTTTTGGATCCGAAACAGGTGATGAAGGTCGATATCACGAGAAGCTTCCTTCCTCCGGGAAAAGACGGATTCTGGCTGGGTACCGACCGGGCGGGCAAATCGATCTTGGGACAATTGATCCTCGGGTCGAGAAACTCGATCATGGTAGGGATCGCGATCACCTTCCTTACGACCGCTATCGGTATCATCATGGGACTGATGGCAGGCTACTACGGCGGCAAAGTGGATCGTATCATCCTGCAGATCATCGACTTCGTATCGATCCTGCCGACATTGATGATCATCATCGTATTCGTATCGATCCTGCCGAACTATAAGATCTATCACTTCATACTGATCATGAGTGCGTTTTACTGGGTCGGAGTTGCCCGTCTGGTGCGCTCCAAGGCATTGTCCGAAGCGAGACGAGACTATGTCAACGCATCCAAGACTATGGGTACGAGTGATATCAAGATCATGTTGTTCGGGATCCTGCCGAATATCATTTCCATCATCATCGTTCAAGGCGTCTTGAGCTTTGCCGGAAATATCGGTATCGAAACGGGACTGGCTTTTCTCGGGTTCGGCTTCCCGCCGGACAAAGGAAGCCTGGGGACTCTGATCTCCTATGCGAGAGACTCCAGCGTACTTCAGTACAAAACTTATGTATGGCTACCGGCATCATTATTGATCTTCTTTATGATGCTTAGCATAAATTATATCGGTCAGGCTCTCAGAAGAGCGTCTGACGCAAAACAAAGACTAGGTTAAAGGAGGAAATTTTATGAAGCGACTACACAAAATGCTCGCCGGCGCTTTGGCGGGTATGATGCTTCTAACTGCTTGTTCGGGCGGAGGTTCGGACACCGGTGACAAGGGAGGGGATGCTCCTAAGGATCCGTCAAAGGGATCTACTGTCGAAATTTCAACAAAAGTTGAAAACGAAGGGGAACCGATCGAGGGCGGTGTTCTCAAGGTCGGTCTTGTGCTCAGTTCTCCGTTCAAGGGAATGTTCAACCCTGCGCTATACAGCGGTGCTGACGACTCGGCGATCATGTTGCCTACGATGTGGGGATCTTTCAACAATGACGCGGACTTCAAGATCACGGAAGGTGGTCCTGTAACTCCTTCTTTCGATGTGGAGGCTAAGACTGCAACGATCAAGATCGACGAGAAATATACTTGGTCTGACGGAACACCGGTCACTGTAGCGGACTTCATCTACTACTACAAGATCCTTGCGGACAAGGACTACACAGGAGTTCGTTATGACTCGGATTTCAAAAATGTAGTAGGTATGGAAGAATACCATGCAGGAACGGCAACAGAGATCTCAGGGCTTGAAGTCGTAGATGACAAGACGCTTGTGATCCACTTCAAAGAAATGCACCCGGGCATCCTATGGGGCGGAGGGATCCCGTTTGAGCCGGTCCCTGCGCATCAGCTTGCAGGCATTCCGGTAAAAGATCTGGAGTCTTCGGATGTCGTGCGCAAGAACCCTGTTTCCTGTGGACCTTACTACATCTCGGAAGTCGTGCCGGGCGAAAAAGTTCTGTTCAAAGCGAACGAGCATTTCTGGAGAGGAAAAGCTCATATTCCGGAAGTGATGATGGAAGTAGTAAGCCCTGACGTGGTCGGTGAAGCGATCAAATCCGGAAAATATGACCTCGTAGTGGATTCTTATCCTACAGACAAATATGACCAGATCAAAGATCTTAACAATATCAAGATCGTCGGAAGACCGGGATATGTTTATAACTATGTAGGATTCAAGCTTGGAAAATGGGACCCTGAAAAGAAACAGGTAGTGACCGATCCGAATGCAAAGATGAACAATGTGAATTTGAGACGAGCGATGGGTCACGCATTGGATATGCAGGCGATGTCCGACAATCTGTACTTCGGATTGAGATCTCCGGCAGACTCCTTGATCCCGCCACCGTTCACAAACTTCCGTAACGAAAATCCGAATGCGATCCTTTACAACAAGGAAAAAGCGATCCAGCTGTTGGATGAGGCAGGATATGTAGATAAAGACAATGACGGATTCAGAGAGAATCCGGACGGATCCAAACTTGAGATCAATGTAGCAACGATGTCGGGTGGAGACCTTGGTGAAAACTTGGCATTGTTCTATACGCAGTCATGGCAGGAGATCGGACTGAATGCAGTTCTTGCGACAGGAAGACCGATCGAGTTCAACGCATTCTACGAAAAAGTCCAGGCGGACGATCCGGGTATCGACGTATTTATGGGCGCATGGTCTACAGGTTCAAACCCTGAGCCATCCGGACTATACGGAAGAGATGCACAGTTCAACTACTCCCGATATGCTTCGGAAGAATTGGATAAGATCTTGGCGGACATCAACTCGGTCAAATCATTTGACGATGATTTCAGAAATGACGCATACAAGAGATTTGAAGAATATATGATCAATAATGCACCGGTCGTTCCAATCCAGTACAGAATGATGCTGAGAACGGTCAACAATCGTGTGAAAGCTTATGACTGGAGTTATGCAGGACCATACTCCACCTGGGCGGAGCTACAGCTTACAGCAGCTGAGCCGATCGCTCACCAATAAACATCGATAACGATCAAAGACTCGGCAGAGATGCCGGGTCTTTTTGTATGCTATCGAAGACAGAAGAAAAATCGTGCAAGATCCTTAACTCATTTATAACTATGACGATATAGTTTGTGTATGCTTTAATTGGTAATGCGTACTTTGGAAAATAGATGTCATTAAGGAGGACAGAATGAAAACGATCAAAAGAGCAATACTATTAACGGCTGCTTTTGCGACAGCGAGCAGTATATTCGGTGTAAATTCGATCTTTGCGGATGGCGGATCGATCGATTATCGCACCTCGGCACGATCGAGTGCCGAAGATCGGACCAGAGTCGAAGTGACCATTTCGATCCCGCAAGATGAGCCGATCACGGAAAAAGATCTTTCGCTGGGAGACGGATCGCGTATCGAAAAGTTTACGCCGAAAGGTGGCGGGGTCTATGTTGTCGAGGTGAAGAAAGACGAAGATTCGGATCGAGTGGATATCAAGCTTCAGCGTGACGGATCGAATTTCAAGGCAAAAGAAGAAGGTCCGGTCGAGGTCAAAAGATCACAGCCGAAGACAAGATATCATGCGCATGCTTATCAGAGTGTAGGAAGTAGCGTTTCGACCGTGCCGAGCGCGAGCAAAAAGCAAGAGGCGAGACCGGTTTTTGTAGAGAACAAAAGAGAAGAGTCGGCTGCTTCGGATCTTCGATCGAAGGAAGAGCGAGTGATGAAGCAGAGCGCGGAAATGCCGAAGACCGATCCGCAGGAAAAGCTTCCGAAAGAGATGGCAAAGACGGATGCCAAAGCAGGTATCGAGCAAAATACTCCGCTGCGATCGACAGCACAGGGAATGCCTGAAGGCGGATCCTCTCTTGCAAAGGATGTCGCTCCTACGACGGAGGATGTCGTCCGACCGCAGGATGCAAAGGTGAAAAGCTCGACGACTTTGACGATCGGAGAGAGCACTTATAAAACGGTGGTCGAAGGTGTGGAGATGGAGAAGCGAATGGATCGTGCACCGATGATACATCAAGGCAGGACGCTTTTGCCGGCGCGTATGGTATCGGAAGTATTGGGTGTGGCGGTAAATTTTGAAGACATGACCAAGACGGCGAGCTTTGTGTCGGAGGACGGCAACAAGGTGGAGCTGACCTTTGGCGATCGCTTTATGGTGGTCAATGGAGAGAAGATCGCTTTAAGCGGTGAGATGCTTCATGTCGAAGGACGGATCCTTCTTCCGCTTGCAGATATCCAAAAAGCTTTTGAAAAACTCGGCATTCAGGCAAGCTTGACCTGGAATGCTGAAAGTCGTTCGGTAACGATCGATCGATAATACGATCAATGGACTGAGAACTTTTTATGGAAAATGTGTCTTAGGGGAACAAGATCGGTCGCGACGGACCGATCCCGATATTCAAATAGAGCGATATGATACGAGGTTTTAGTAACATAACGATCTTTATAGCTTGTAGAAAACCGTGCCTCACCGCTGTATCGTTCCATCGGAACGGTGATCATGTGGTGATCATCGGATCATAGTAAAAAATATCGAAGCCCGATCGGACGGAACTGCCGCAGCAGATCCCGAAGGTCGGGTCTTTTATTTTGGATCGGAAGATCTTATCTTGAAAATAGTGGATGAACATGCTAAAATAAGGATATAATATTGATTTATTCGGTCATAGTTCGGAATGATATGGACTTTAATCGCATTTTGCGTGAATATAATTTGAAATTCGGAGTATGATCGAGAATTTGTAAGAGAATAGGGAGGACGGATCATGATTGCTGTCGTTATCGGATCGACATCGGATTATCCGAAGGTAAAGGATGCTTGTGCGATGTTGGAAGAATTTGGAGTGGAGTATGAAGTAAGGGCGTTGTCTGCGCATCGGGCGGGAAATCTGTTGGATGATTTTATCACCAAGAATGATGATGTCATCGATGTCTATATCGCGGCGGCAGGCAAGGCGGCGCATCTGCCGGGCGTGATCGCGGCGAGTACGACAAAGCCGGTGGTCGGGATCCCGATCAAATCCTCAACATTGGAAGGGATGGATGCACTTCTTTCGATCGTTCAGATGCCTCCGGGCGTTCCGGTCGCTACGGTGGCGATCGACGGTGCAAAAAATGCGGCGCTTTTGGCGATCCAGATCCTGGGCGTTAAGGATCCTGCGATCGCGGCAGCTTTGAAAGATTACAAGATCAAGCTTGAAGAAAAAGTGCTGGCGGACGAAAAAAGAATGTTGGAAGAGATCAATGCTCATAAATAACGACTATCTCGTCACAGTCTATCCGGAGCGACGATCGCATCGTCTGCAATAGATGGAGAAGGATCTTTGTGTGATACTAAAACCTGATAGACAGCATAGAAAAATTTCTGCGTCTTTTGGATACGATCAGCTGATCGATCTAACAAGTGTTTAGGAATATAACGCATAGAGATCGGATCGATACTCCGGATCCAAATAGGTTTTAGTGGGACTTCCGGTCTGACGATCGGATCTGCTCGGACGGGTCTTTTTTCAGACCATAGGATATTTAATGAAATGAAGGAAAAGGAATAGAGGTTTTTATGTGCGGGATACTGGGGATCTATTCGTCCGAGAATGTTCGGACGAAGATGTTTTACGGCTTGAACTGCCTACAGCACCGTGGTCAGGAGAGTTGCGGGATCGCATACAGCGATGGGAAAGACATCCATCGGATCATGGGGATGGGGCTGGTCATCGATGTACTCAAGGAGCATGTGCTCGAAAAAATAAACGGAAATTTGGCGATCGGTCATGTGCGATATTCGACGGCAGGCGGATCTTTTGACTACAATACACAACCTCTGATGGGGTCGATGCGCGGACAGAAGATGGCACTTGCGCACAACGGCAATCTGATCAATTATCAGATCCTTCGCTCCCGACTCGAAGAGGACGGCATGATGTTTCAGACGGAGATCGACACCGAGGTGATCCTGTATCTGCTCACCCGATACTACAAGGGAGATATCGTGGAAACGATCTTTGAGACGATGCGCCGGATCGAGGGGGCATACTCTTTGGTGCTGATGCTCAATGACAAATTGATCGCGGTCCGTGATCCGAACGGGATAAGGCCGCTCGTGATGGGGAAACATAATGGAGATACGATCTTTGCTTCCGAAAATGCGGCGATCGAGATCCTGGGCGGCGAGTTCGTACGAGATATCAAACCGGGCGAGGTCGTGGTGGTCGACGGCAACGGAGAGCAGTCCTTTATGTTTGAGCGTGAAGCAAAGACGAGCCATTGTATCTTCGAGCATGTTTATTTCGCTCGTAACGATGCAACGCTCGATGATATCAATTCTTATATGTTCCGCAGACGCTGCGGCAAGATATTGCAAAGAGAAGCACCTTGCGATGTAGATCTGGTGATCCCCGTGCCGGACAGCGGGATCCCGTCGGCAATCGGATATTCTCAGGAGTCGGGTATCAAGCTTGGCGAAGGTCTCGTGAAGAACCGATATATGGGAAGGACCTTTATCAAACCGACGCAGGAAGAGCGCGAGATGGCGGTCAAACTGAAGCTCAATCCGCTCGGTCATGTGGTAAGAGACAAGCGCATCGTGCTGATCGATGACTCCATCGTTCGAGGAACGACCTCAAAGAACCTGATCAAGAACCTTCGCGATGCAGGAGCCCTCGAGGTGCATATGAGGATCACATCACCGCCGGTCATGCACCCGTGCTACTTCGGGATCAATACCTCGAGCCGAAGGAATCTGATCGCTTCACGGATGTCGATCGAAGAGATCCGCGAGATGATCGGTGCGGACTCGCTCGAATTCATCTCGATCGAAGGGATGAAAGAGGCGGCGAGGATCGGGGGAGATAAGCTCTGTCTTGCATGCTTTAATGGCGATTATCCGATCGATCCATGTGTGATATAGCATATCGCTCATAAGCTTTACGAGCGATGCGGTTCAAAAATTTAACATTTCAATACTCGCTCCAAGCTAAAAAAATTGACTTGATCGCTAAGGCGATCTTCAGACAGAATTTTTTTGGCGAGCTTGTTCGCTTCATAAGAAATGTTTGAAATTTTTTCACAAGATCGCTCGATCAGCATATTCGCTTGAGGTGTTTAGCGGAAAGAATGCCAAGGCATTCTGATGATTTAAGGCGAGAGCTCATAAGCTTTACGAGCAATGCGGTTCAAAAATTTAACATTTCAATACTCGCTCCAAGCTAAAAAAATTGACTTGATCGCTAAGGCGATCTTCAGACAGAATTTTTTTGGCGAGCTTGTTCGCTTCATAAGAAATGTTTGAAATTTTTTCACAAGATCGCTCGATCAGCATATTCGCTTGAGGTGTTTAGCGGAAAGAATGCCAAGGCATTCTGATGATTTAAGGCGAGAGCTCATAAGCTTTACGAGCGATACGGCTCACTTTTCGTTCGGTGTTTTGCATGGTTTGGTTTTGAAATACTTGTTTTGAATAGAGAGGAGAGGTGTGATGAAGATCACCTATAAGGATGCAGGGGTGGATATTTCCGAGGGCAATAAGTCGGTGGATCTGATCAAGGAGAAGGTGAAGGCAACATATACTGCCGGTGTGGTCGGGGATCTGGGGCTTTTTGCCGGCGGTTTTTCGATCAAAGAGTATATGCGCATGGAGGATCCGATCCTTGTAGCTTCAACCGATGGTGTCGGAACAAAACTTCTGGTCGCACAGGAGATGGACAAGCATGATACGATCGGGATCGATCTCGTGGCGATGTGCGTAAACGATCTGATCTGTCTTGGGGCAAAACCTTTGTTCTTTTTGGACTACATCGCGACAGGCAAGATCAAGGCGGAGAAGATCGGCGAGATCGTAGGATCGATCGCAGACGGTTGCAAGGAGAGCGGCTGTGCATTGATCGGCGGAGAAACTGCGGAGATGCCGGGACTGTACGGTTTGGAAGATTATGACCTGGGCGGTTTTTCGGTCGGGATCGTCGATAAGGCGAAGATCATCGACGGAAGCAGGATCGCGCCGGGGGATGTTTTGGTGGGACTGCTGTCCAGCGGACTTCATTCCAACGGATATTCTTTGGCAAGAAAGATCTTCTTCGAGCATCTTGCACTCAAGGCGAATGATAGATTCCGCTCGGAAAAAGCGATCGGAGAACTTTTGCTGGAGCCGACCAAGCTCTATGTCGATACGGTCCTGAAAACGATGGAAAAGTTTGACCTCAAAGGGATCGCAAACATCACAGGAGGGGGATTGATCGAGAATGTGCCTCGGATCTTCGGCAAGAATATCTCCTGTCAGGTGGACAGCACTTCATGGAACAGACCGGAGATCTTCCGGATCATCGAAGAGCTGGATATCGTAGAAAAAAATGAGATGTATCGCAGCTTCAATATGGGCATCGGGATGGTATTCGTCGTATCTTCCGAGTCTGCCGATGAAGTTGTGGATTTTATCAATACACAGACAAAGGATGACGCAGTCATCATCGGAAAGATCGTTGAAGGAGATCATGGATGTCAGATCGACTAAAAGAATATAAGATCGCCGTGTTGATCTCAGGTGGCGGAACGAATCTACAATCGCTCATCGATGCGAGTGAAGCGGGCAGCATCCGCTCGAAGATCAAACTGGTATTGTCCAGCGATCCCAAGGCGTATGGTCTGGAGCGAGCAAAAAAGAGCGGGATCGAGAACTTTTTCAGCCGCGATGAAGAGGAGATGATCACGATGATGGATCATCGGGGGATCGACCTGATCGTACTGGCAGGCTATCTGAAAGTGATCGGTCCGAAGCTTCTGGAACGCTATCCGGATCGGATCATCAATATCCATCCGTCGCTTTTGCCGAAATTCGGCGGTATGGGGATGTACGGTATGAATGTTCACGAAGCGGTTTTTGCGGCAGGCGAGAAGACGAGCGGAGCGACGGTCCATTTTGTCAACAGCGTGGTCGATGGTGGCAAGATCCTGATCCAAAAGGAGACGGATATCTCGGACTGCTCGACGCCCAAGGAGATCCGGCAGCGCGTGCTTGAGTTGGAGCATAAGATCCTTGTGGAAGCGATCAAGATCATGGAGGAAGTATGAAGAAGGCACTGATAAGCGTAACCAACAAACAGAATGTGATCGATATCGTCGATGTGCTGCTGGAGGAGGGCTATGAGATCATCTCGACCGGCGGCACGCTTCAGCATATTCGGGAGAGAGGCAGAAGTGCAACGGATATCGAGCGATTTACAGGTTTTCCCGAAATGTTTGAAGGACGGATCAAGACATTGCATCCGAAGGTCCACGGCGGTCTTTTGTTCAAGAGAGATGACGGGACGCATCGGCTGCAGGCGGAAGAACAGGATATCTGTCCGATCGATGTCGTGATCGTCAATCTGTATGATTTTGAAGGGACGATGAATTCCGGGAGATCGCATGAAGATATCATCGAAAATATCGATATCGGCGGACCTTCGATGGTACGCTCTGCATCCAAGAACTACAAGGATGTTCTAATCGTCGTCGATCCGTCGGATTACCAGGAAGTCGCTGAGCGGATCCGTGAGGGAAGGGTGGACCTTCCTTTCCGCGAGAAGATGGCGATGAAAGCATTCAGTTTGACGGCATATTACGATGCGATGATCTCAAGCTACCTCATCCATCGTTTCAAGGAAAAGTCGGAGAAGGCGGATGCGCCGCAGGATCTTGCGTCCTTCGATCCTTTTGAGATCGAATATCGCGCGATCCCGATCAAAAAAGCGCAGCCACTTCGCTATGGCGAGAATCCACACCAAAAAGCCTGCGTCTACGATATCCCGAGCGAGCGTTCGCTCCTTTCGAAGATAAAACAGCTCAACGGCAAAGAACTGAGCTATAACAATCTGAACGATCTCAATACGGCACTGGAGATCTGCCGTGACCTGTGCGATCATGAGGAGATCGCTACGGCGGTGATCAAACACGCGACCCCTTGTGCCGTCGCTTTGGGAAAAACAGCGTTCGAGTCTTATACAAAAGCTTATGAAGCGGATCCGGTCTCGATCTTCGGTGGCATCATCGCCGGCAACGGAACGATCGACGAAGCGACTGCCAAAGAGATCGCCAAGATCTTTGTCGAGATCGTAGCGGCTAGAGATTTTACTGACGAAGCACTGAAGATACTTTCTGAAAAGAGCAATCTGCGCTTGTTGAAGATCGACTATGATCTGCCGCCAAGCGAGACGGTCTATAGAAATATCAGCGGCAAGATGCTGGCTCAGACTGCGGATCTTGATCCGAAGGATGGCTTTGATGTCGTGACGAAGAGATCGCCGAGCGAGGAGGAAAAGCGTGATCTGCTCTTTGCGATGAAGGTCGTAAAACACACCAGATCCAATGCGGTCGTCTTTGTCAAAGGATCGGTCACCGTAGCGATCGGGGGCGGTCAGACTTCAAGGATCTGGGCGGTCGAAACGGCACTCAGAAACTATCCGAATGCGGATCTGAACGGTGCCGTGATGGCATCGGATGCTTTCTTCCCATTCGATGACTGTGTAAAACTCGTTGCACAGCATGGGGTCGGAGCGATCATTCAGCCGGGCGGAGCGATCCGTGACAAAGATTCGATCGATGCCTGCGATCAAAACGATATTTCGATGGTATTCACAGGCGTGAGACATTTCAAGCATTAGTTGGAGGGATAAGATGAAAGTTCTGATAATCGGCAGCGGTGCAAGAGAGCATGCGATCGGTGTTTCGGTCGCTAAGAACAAGGCGGTGAGCGAGCTTTTGTTTGCTCCCGGCAATGCCGGAACGAGCCGTATCGGTAGAAATATAGAGATCAAAGCCAATGAGATCGAAAAGCTGTTGGATCTTGCGATAAAAGAAAAGGTGGATCACACGATCGTCGGACCGGAAGATCCGCTTTGCTTGGGAGTAGTGGATCTTTTTGAAAAAAATGGTCTGAAGATCTTCGGACCGACCAAGCGTGCGGCGGCTCTGGAGGGAAGCAAGGCATATTCCAAAGACTTTATGATAAAATATGGTATCCCGACCGCTGTGTACGAAACGACAAGGGATGAACTTTCGGCAAAAAAGGCGGC
>JAUMYO010000005.1:33112-64758 GCA_030528605.1 Peptostreptococcaceae bacterium
TACAAAAAAGTCTTTGCGCATGATATCGGACCGAATACCGGCGGCATGGGCACCTATGCGCCGAACTTTCAGGCGGATCGATATACCGAGGAGATCAAGGAACAGGTGCTCGAGCCTTTTATGAAAGGCATCCGTGCCGAAGGACTCGATTTCAGAGGGATCCTCTTTGTCGGTCTGATGATCGGTCCTTCGGGGATCAAAGTGCTTGAGTTCAACACGAGATTCGGCGATCCGGAAACGCAGTCGGTCCTTCAGCTGTTGGAGAGCGATCTGCTCGAGATCATGCAAAAGACTTCTGAAGGCAAATTGAGAGAAGTCGAGCTCAAGGTTTCGAACAAAAAGGCGGTCACCGTCGTGCTCGCATCGGGCGGCTATCCGGGAAGCTATGCGACCGGTCATGAGATCCAAGGTCTCGAGGATGCAGGATCTCTCGTATTCCATGCAGGGACGAAGCTCGATGGCGATCGCGTGCTCACTTCCGGCGGACGGGTCCTCAGCATCACCGATGTGGGCGATACCTATGAGCAGGCGAATGCGAAAGTGATGGAGACTTTGTCGAAGATCCACTTTCGAGATGCGTTCTATCGCTATGACATCGCACCTCTCGTCGATCGGATCTATGTGGAGAAAAAGAAAGATTTCGATATCTATTCCAACAAGACCCGATCGATCCTCAAAAGCGAACTGGGAAGATCTTTTGATCACCTGAGATCCTTCATTCGTTATGATGTGCAGGGGCTGTCGGCAGCAGAATTACAGAAGGTCCTGCATACGGTATTCAGCGAACCGCCGATCGATCATGTCTATGTCGGTCAGGATGCGCTGGATCTGGAAAAGCAGCTGATCTGCCCGATCGTCGTGCAGTATCACAAAGGGCAGTTCGACCAAAGAGAGCAGGGTGTGATCGACACGATCGCCTCCGCTCTGGAAAAGGAGATCCTCGTGAACTGCGCCCATGTGGTGAGCCTTGAAGAAAAGGTCGATGTGCAGGAATTGGGCAAGATCAAGAGCTTGTTGATCAACCCGGTCGATCAGGAGGAAGGCGAGCTGCTCGGGATCCCGTCAAGGATCGATGACAGCTTTGAAGATAACAAGGTCAACAGGATCCTGGACGGATTCATAACGCTTTCGGAAGAAGGGCTGAAAAGCTTTTTGGACGAGATGTCGCTGTCGATGAACTTGGATGACATCAAACTCGTGCAGGATCATTTTGTCGAAAAAAGGCGCGATCCGAGCGAAACGGAGATCCGTATGCTCGACACTTATTGGTCCGATCATTGTCGCCACACGACTTTTAATACGATCTTGGAGAAGATCGAGTTTGAAGAAAGCGAGCTGCCGATCTCGAGAAAGATCCGTCAGAGCTTTGAAAACTATCTGAAAGAGCGCGAGAGCATCGGTCATACGAAGCCGATCACGCTGATGGATATGGCGACCATCGTCGCAAGAGGGATGAGCAAGCGCGGAGAACTTGCCGATCTGGAAGTTTCCGAAGAAAACAATGCGTGCTCCATCCGTGTGGATGTGGAGATCGAAAAATATGACGGCTCCATCGTTCAAGAGCCTTATCTCGTGATGTTTAAGAACGAAACACACAACCATCCGACCGAGATCGAACCTTTTGGAGGTGCTTCGACCTGCATCGGCGGAGCGATCCGAGATCCGCTCAGCGGTCGTGCGTATGTCTATCAGGCGATGAGGATCACCGGATCCGCAGACCCGCGCGTGGGCAAGACCGAGCGCATCGAAGGCAAACTCAGCCAGCGAAAGATCACGACCGAAGCACTCAAGGGCTACAGCTCCTATGGCAATCAGATCGGTCTGGCGACCGGCTTTGTCGATGAGGTCTATCATCCGGGCTATGTGGCAAAAAGGATGGAAGTCGGTGCAGTGATCGCAGCGGCACCGGAGAAAAATGTCGTCCGAAGATCACCGGAGGCAGGCGATGCAGTCATTTTGATCGGCGGAAGGACCGGAAGAGACGGGATCGGCGGAGCGACGGGATCGTCCAAAGCGCATGATGAAAAGTCGGTCAAAAGATCCTCGGCGGAGGTCCAAAAAGGGAATGCGCCGATGGAACGAAAGATCCAACGCTTGTTCCGCAATGAAAAAGTATCGACGCTGATCAAAAAATGTAATGACTTCGGTGCAGGCGGTGTGAGCGTAGCGATCGGAGAACTCAGCGACTCGATCGAGATCCGGCTGGACAAAGTTCCGCTCAAATATCAGGGGCTTTCTCCGATGGAGATTGCGATCTCGGAATCTCAGGAGCGGATGGCGGTCGTGATCGCCTCGAAAGACATCGAAAGATTTATCGCGCTTTGCGATGAGGAAAATCTCGAAGCAACGCATGTAGCAGATATCACGGACAGCGGAAAGCTGATCATGAAATACAAAGACGAGGTCATCGTCGATCTGGACCGCAGCTTCATCGATTCATCCGGTGCGCTTCGTCGCCGGAATGTTTTGGTACCTCAGAGCCGACCGCTTGAAGGACAAAAGACACTGACTTTGGATCATGTCTACGAATTTGCAGGCGACATCAATATCGCCAGCCGAAAGAACATGATCGAGAACTTTGACTCCTCGATCGGCGGAGCGACCGTTCTGGCACCGCTGGGCGGAAAAAATCAGATCACGCCGTCGTATGCGATGGTATCCGAGATCCCGAGCATGATCGGTCATTCAAAACAAGTGAGCTTGATGAGCTATGGTTTTGATCCGCATCTCTCGGAGCAGGATCCATACCTCGGTGCATACTATGCGGTCGTCGGATCGCTATGCCGACTGGCTGCGCACGGAGCCGATCCGCTCAAGGCGAGGCTGTCGATGCAGGAATACTTCGAGAAGCTCGGCACCGACGAGAAGACCTGGGCAAAACCTTTTGTCGCGATGCTCGGAGCTTATGAGGTCACTTCGGCACTCAAAACACCGCCGATCGGCGGGAAAGACTCCATGTCGGGAACTTATAAGGATCTGAATGTTCCGCCGACACTGATCTCTTTTGCAGTGGCGACTGCGAAAAAAAGCGAGATCATCTCAAGCGAGCTCAAAGGTGAGGGGCTGCTCTATCTGCTCCAAACCAAAAAACAGCCCGACGGTACGCTCGATCTCGACGAGCTGAAACAAAATTTTGCCTTGCTTCGTCAGGCGATGTCCGAAGGCAAGATCCTTTCCTGTGCACCGATCCTGCATAAGGGTGCGCTGATGACATCGATCGAAATGAGCTTTGGAAATGACATCTCTGTTGAAGTGGATCTGGATGAAAAAGAACTGTTCTCACCGGATCACGGAAGCTTCGTGATCGAGAGCCGTGCTGCGCTCGACTTCGGTCAGGAGATCGGAAAGAGCCGGTCCCTCGAAAAGACTCAGACGGTCGTCAACGGTACACAGCTTGACTACGACAGGCTGAAAGACATCTATCTCACAGCATTGGACGAGGTGTTCCCGGGCGAGATCGCAAGCGAGATCAAACAACAGCCTCCGGCGGATCGCAAGGCGGACTTCCCTCGATCCCAAAAGCCGGTCGATCGTCCGAAAGTCGTTATCCCGGTATCGCCGGGAACGAACTGCGAATGGGATATGGAGCGATCCTTTATCAAGGCGGGAGCACAGACCGAGATCATCGTCTTCAACAACAGGAGCATCGATGCGATCGCACGATCGGTCGAGCGATTGGCAAAAGCGATCGAAGGTGCTCAGATCCTGGCATTGCCGGGCGGATTCAGCCTTGGCGATGAGCCGGACGGATCGGGCAAATTTATCGCGAGTCTTTTGAGAAATGAAAAGATCAAGGCGGCGATCGAATATATGCTGGATCAAAACGACGGGCTGATCATCGGGATCTGTAACGGATTTCAGGCACTCATCAAGACGGGACTTTTGCCGAGCGGCAAGATCTCCGTCATGAAAGAGAACTCTCCGACGCTCACCTATAACAACAACGGACGCCATATCGCGCGCATGGTCTCTACCAAGGTCGGAAACAATAATTCCCCATGGCTGCGCTATGCCGATCCGCAAGCGGTCTACAAAGTGCCGATCTCGCATGGAGAGGGACGATTCGTTTGCAGCGAAGCGGTCTATGAGGAACTGAAGAAGAACGGGCAGATCGCGTTCACCTATCTGGACGATCCGAACGGTTCATCCTATAACATCGAAGGGATCACCAGCCCATGCGGCAAGATCCTCGGCAAGATGGCACATTCGGAGCGAGTGATCGACGGACTGTACCAAAACATCCCGGATATTTTGGACTCCAAACTGTTCCAAGCCGGAGTCGATCATTTCAAAAAGTGATCGGTGAAATATCGTAACAAGCGAAAAACAGCATAAAAAAACAAGTCTTTTTGAGATCATCCAAAAGCCTTGGAGCAAAACATCCGAAGGCGATCGGAAAGATCGAAAGAGATGATCGATAAAAAAGCTACTCTGTACCGACCCACGAGAGTTGATGTACCCGGTATCATGGACATACAACTTTCGAGGGTCGGTCTTTTTATGCAAAGACGGATCGCGGAGAAAACGGAGAATACAGTCAATGATATTGTTCTTTTTTTCTCGATATGATATACTTGTAGAAAGTTGACCCATAGTTATCAGACGCGTAAACGGAGTTTTTTGATCGGAGGATGAAGGATGAAAAAGTATTTTGTTCCGGGACTATTGATCTTATGTGCCGTTTTATTGGCAGCCTGTCAGAAGCAGTCGGCATTTACAAAGATGCAGGATGAGATCGACACGACTTACCAAAAAGGAGATATCGTGGTAAAGATCGCTCGCAATGTGAAGGACGAAGAGAAGATCTTTGCGAGCATCGAGAAGGATATCGAGACGCTGGAGAAATTTCGACCGATCGACTCGATGACGATCATCGTCAGCGAGAAATATCTAAAGGCGAGCGACAGCAGCGGGATCAACTGCAAGGCGGATCATGTCGGGACCGAAGGATTCAAAAAAATGATGATCGGGACCGCCTATCGCCTGTACGACAACTGGAAGGTCGAGGGGCTGTATGGCAATATCTTTTGCGGGGAAGGGACTCAAAACGCAGGATGCGAACAGACGGATCTTTCTACATATTACAAGACGCATACCTTCTCGCTGTTTGGAGCGCGGTTCATTCCGGCGTTCTCGGATGAAGAATATATCAAAAATCTGCAGAGCGCATCGACCGGCCTTGTAAAATATTTTTTGGACAGGGGAGAAAAAGATAGGCTTCTCACCGAAAGCATATCGCTGGAAGAGATCCGACCATGGGCAAAGGAAAATCAGATCGATCTCGCTTATCTGGAGACCATCTACGACCATGTGAATGATATCAAAGTGAGTGACATCCGACCGATCGAAAAGCTGATCATCGATACCAAGCGTGATGTCGGCGGATTTTCGATCCGGATCGCCAGCCTGCATGAGGACTATGATGAAGCGCAGGATCTGGAACAGGTGATCAAAGGTTTTGACGAAGCGATCGAAAAAAATCTTGCGGCGATCAAAAGAGAAGCGCCAAACTTCTATAAAGACTACGAAAAGGCTTTGACACAGCCGCCAAAGGTACGATATATCTTCAATCAGGGAGAGAATATCAACTATCAGATGACCGATATGTGGGAGATCACGCTGCATGATCTGGCTTCGCACATGGCGGAGTACAATCATTTTCTGATGGGAGACTCCTTCAATGCGAACGGCGTCCATGTCGGCAAGCCGATGTGGGTCACGGAGGGCGTGGATCACTATCCGTTCTATATGTACTCGGATGGGTATATTCAGGAAACAAAAGAATGGCTGCTCCCTGCTCTAAAAAAATACCGGGATCCGAGCGGCTCCTATCAAAAGCAAATGAAAGATCGGAAGATCCACCTGATCGTCATGGAAGTATTCGATGCGAATTTTCCTAATGCCCTGACCGATGATTCGATCTGGACGAATGAGGAAGACCTCAGAAAGATGATCCACATCTTGCATGCCTATGCGGTCGCCTATCGAAAAGAGGCGCATCTCACATCCGTTCATCCGAGTGATACGGTCTCCGGGCGAAGACCGATACAAGGTGATCCGGGCATCTCTGCACCGGAGGATCTGGGATATATGGCAAACTTCAGCTTTGTCGCCTATCTGATCCAAGAATACGGCTGGGAAAAGATGCTATACTTCACCGTTGAGGACTTTACAAAGATCACTTTTGAAGAATACTTCGGCAAGAGTTACAAGGAGCTGGAAGCCGGCTGGAAAGAATATATCTTAAAGGATATCAAGAAAGGAGAGCTTCTGCTCTACAGATCCGAATAAAAAGTTGCCGCCGATGTTGTACTATAAGAGAAGTTATTCCAATATAGAATAATAACCTCTAAAATGAAATACAAAATATCAAGCCTATGATCATTAAAGTTAAATAACCGGAGTAAGGAATATGCTGTTATCTTTTCCTTTTCCTAAAGCTGACACTTGAATTTTTAATTGCCGGGGATTTTTTAAGCAGTTTTCTGAAAGACTCTTTTTCACTCTCAGAAACTCTTTTATATTTCATCCCAAGGGAGTCATAGAAAACCTCAATGAATTTGTCTATGTTGTTTCCGGAAGAAACTATGATTTGACGAGCTTTCTGCACGGATAAGACATTGTCATCGTTATCAGGAATACTGTCAATATCATGTTCATGATTTTTACGAATATCTTTTAGGATAGTATCCCAAGTCTTATGCGTAATATGACAAAAGAGATCTTCTTCTCGTATCTGTGCAGCTGAGAGCGTTTTTAATGGGATATCTTCTTCTACATCGAGATCTCGATGTAGGATTTCAGCCCTTACATCTTCAAGATGATCATTATGACTCTACATGGTCTGAAGTTTAAAATCAAGACAGTCAAATATTATCGTAATAGACTTGGAAGAAGACAAGTTTGGAGAATATCAAGATCCATAGTTGCAGTTAGTCGATATTAGGAGGATATATGGATAAAATATTAGGAATAACATTTTTGCTTGCGACTTTTTTTATGGGATCAATGTCTAATGGAAAGATCGAATTAGGCAAGACTTGGCGTATTGTGATATTTGTTGTACAAATTGCGAGTTGGATAGGTTACATTAGTCTGTTGGATATAGAAAAACGTTATAAGATAAGGTTGATCGCTTTGTCTATGTGTGCTGCTTGTATTATAGTATTATTTTACATAGTAACATAGCAAAATGATAGATCGTGCAGATGTGTATTTTATTATGTAAGAAAAGTTTTGAAATCATTCCTATTTTTATAAAGGAGTATAGGACAGGAATATGAAAAAGACGATCCGGGAGTGGTGTACAGTCATGCGTATGGAAGCAATGGGACACTGGCTGTTGTAACTCGTGACGATAGAGTGTATCGATCCTGTGATAAGATAATTTTCAATGTAACTAAATATTTTATGATCTCAAAGGCTATTTACCGACAAAGGTATTTAGCTTTTTTTGATGAAAAAGCTAAAACTTAATGATAAAAAATTAAGATGGGAAATGCTATTTATAACGCAGGGTATGATATTGTAAAGGTAGATGTAAAAAAAGAAACGATAAGACTTATGAATTACGACAAGTAAAATACAGATAAGAATAGAAGGTAGCTACTATAAAAACGGTGGCTATCCTTTTTATTGGAGAGATATTTGAAAAACTTTGTCGGCAAACATCGATCGAAGGCGGCTTTTTTGTGCAATGAATTGTAATAGATCGCAATATTTGGTACAATAATATTGGAAGTTCATAAGCTTTGCGATGTTTCGATCAAAGGGATCCGTCATAGGATCGGATCGTCTCGCGATCCGCAAGCGGCAGGGTTCTTTGTAGCGGAGCGGATGGAGCCTGCGGACTTCGATACGAAAATAAATGGAGAAATGATATGAGATTGGATAAATATTTGAAGGTATCAAGGATCATCAAGCGGCGAAGCATCGCAAAAGATGCCTCCGACTCGGGCATCGTATCGATCAATGGCAAAGAAGCGAAGGCATCGTCCAAGGTCAAGGAGGGCGATATCTTAGAGATCACCTTCGGCAACAAGACGGTGAAGATCCGTGTGGAAAAATTGCTCGAGAGCACGAAGAAAGAAGATGCCGAGCTGATGTATACGATGTTGGATCGAGGTCATTATGAAGAATAGATCTATCAAGGATCGGGAGTCTTCCCATGGGGCAGAGGTGTCAAAAAAAACTGCGGTGGAAACGAAAAAACGTTGGACGCTCTCGGATCTGATCTTGTTGCTCCTGTTAGCATTCGTGGTATATTTTACGACAGAGAACGTTTTGAAATATTTTGCGATCCGACGTCTGCAAGTCGAGCGACAGCATGTAGTCAACGAACTGTCGAAGACGGAGAAGGAGATCAAGGAGCTCAATGAATTTATTCAAAGTGCGCAGGATCCGTTTTTTGTTGAGAAGCTGGCTCGGGAAAACCTGAAGATGGTCAGACCGGATGAGCTGGTGTATTTTGTCGTGAAATAGGAGGGACTATGAAGGTTGCCGGAATAGATATCGGGACAAATTCGATGCGATTGCTGCTGACGGACTTTTTTTCGCAGGCGGACGGTCAGTCGGAATTTCGTGACCGAAGCAAAGAAGTAAAGATCACTCGAATGGGAAAGGGTGTGGATGCCGATCGCATCATCGAGCCGGAGACTTTTCGATACAATATCGACTCTTTTGAAGAGTTTGTAGAAAAAGCGCGAAACAAGAAGGCGGAGCGGATATTCGCTATCGGAACGTCAGCTCTGCGCGATGCAAAAAACGGAGAGGAGTTCGTTGCGGCGGCGGAACGCAGCACGGGCGTGAAGATCGATATCATCAGCGGAAATCTGGAAGCGGAGCTCGGATTCTATGGCGTTTCTCAAGGCGTCAAGGAGAAGGGGCGTATCCTGATCCTGGACATCGGGGGCGGTTCGACCGAATTCGTCATCGGTTCTCAGATCGAAGGCATCGTGTTCAAAAAAAGCATCGACATCGGTGCGGTGCGCTTGACGGATAATTTCGGGGATGATCTCCACGATATGACCGGGTTCATCCTGTCACAGGTGGAAGACCTGCATGATCTGATCGAGCGTTATGCGATCCGTCAGATCGTCGGGATCGGAGGGACGATCGGTACGGTATCGGCGATCAATCTCTGCCTGACAAGATATGATCCCGATCGCGTCCACAACAGCAGGATCTCGCTGGAAGAAGTAGAGTGCATCCTGCGTTCATTGTCGAGCCTCAGTCTTGAGGATCGCAAAAAGGTCGTCGGACTTCAGCCGGAGCGTGCGGACATCATCGTCGCCGGCGTGAACATCCTGCTGGGCATCATGAACAAATTGCGCATCAAGGCGATCACGGTGAGCGAATATGACAATCTCGAGGGACTGGTCTATTACTACCTGAGGAATGAATGATGAAAAATTATGATCTGATCGTCGTCGGGGCAGGACCTGCCGGCATGATGGGTGCGATCGAGGCGGCGCATCGCGGCTGCAGCGTTGCGGTGCTTGAGCGAAACAAAGAAGCGGGCAGGAAGCTGAAGATCACGGGCGGCGGTCGTTGCAATGTGACGAGCGCGCTGGATATCAAAGATTTCTTTGACAAGATCCCGCATAACAGTAAATTTTTGTACAAGGCGTTCCAAAACTTTTCGAACCGGGATCTGCTGGATCTCTTTGAAGAGAGGGGGATCGCCTTTCACCGGGAGGGCTTTAAGATCTATCCGAGCTCGAATGATTCCGCAGAGATCATCGAATGTTTGCTGCGCGAGATGAAGGCGCAGGGCGCGGAGCTTTTGACGGATACGATGATGCGAAACTTCATCCGTGATGAGGAAGGCATTTCGGTGAACACGAGCCGGGGGATGATGCGCAGCAAGGCGATCCTGCTCGCATCCGGCGGGAACAGTTTTCCGGCGCTGGGATCGGATTGGAATGTCCATGAACTGCTGAGCGATAAGATCCGGATCTTTCCGCCGATGCCGTCGCTCGTACAGATCCATTCCAATGCCGGATGGATCACGCGCTCGATGGGGATCTCGGTGGAGGATGCTTCTCTGACAGTCCTTGAGCGTGACAAAAAAGTCTGCTCTTTGCGCGGTGCGATGATCTTTACTCATAGCGGGATCAGCGGTCCGGCGGTGCTGGATGCAAGCGCGATGATCACCGGCAGAGCTTTGGGCGATATTCGGATCCGGCTGGATCTGCTGCCCGAGATCGAGGAGCAGGAGATCACAGCGATGCTTCGGACGAAGGATCGGAAGAATATCGTGAACAGGTTTGCGCATTTTCTGCCGAAAAATCTGCTTCGGAATATTTTTGGCGACATCGACGACAAGGCGGACTTTCAGAATATGAAGAAAGCGCAGCTCAAGGAGCTTGTCGATCGACTCAAAAACGCGAATGTGAATATCACGGGTCTGGGAACGATCAAAGAGGCGATCGTGACCAGAGGCGGGATCGATGTTCGCGAGATCGACCCTTCGACGATGGCACTCAAAAAAATGGAGGATGTCTTTGTTGCGGGGGAGATGATCGATGTCGATGGATTCACCGGCGGATACAATCTGCAGATCGCTTTTTCGACCGGTGCACTGGCGGGAAGGAGTGCGGCGCAAAAGATCGCCGATCTTGGGGGATACCGGAAGATACACGACAAGAGCTCACTTGTCAGGGGAAAATAGAGCAAACAGCTGTTCGACAGAGGATGCTGAAAAGATCTTTATCCGCAAAAGGAAGCGATCTGATACGATATCCTTTAGAAGCAGTACTCAAAACATTTTTATCGTATAGCTTATAGGGAACGATGCCCCGCCGTTTCATCAGAACGGGGATAGATGCTTATTTTATCGGATGATAGTAGCACTTTATTGAAGAGAGGTCGCTTAGGATACTTTTTGACAGAGATCGTTTTTGAGGCGGATCTCTCAGGCTTGTGCGGTGGCGGATCGATCGTCGTTTATGATATTGACAAAAGCTGAGAATGAACGTAAAATAAAGTTTTGTAAGCATAAAAAATTTTTACTTTGAAGCAGAGGTTTTTCGCCGTAGCCTATATGAGCGCAGAATGCTCTGTTTATCAGTATATATAAGTATTTATCGGGGTGCTGAGCCGGATCGGGCGTTATGAGGTCTCAGTCGGATGGCGAAGAGTTGGAGGGAAATGATGGACAAAACTTTGATCGAGCTGGTCGATGTGAACAAAATTTTTGAAGATGACGGGAAGCAGGTATTGGATAATATCAATTTGAAGATCCAAGAGAAGGAATTTGTCACGCTCCTGGGACCATCGGGCTGTGGAAAGACCACGACATTGCGCTTGATCGGAGGATTTACCAATCATACATCGGGCGAGGTGCTTTTTGACGGACAGGATATCAGTACCCTGCCTCCATACAAGAGACAGATCAATACGGTATTTCAAAAATATGCGTTGTTTCCGCATTTGAATGTCTATGAGAATATCGCCTTCGGACTTCGTATCAAGAAGATGGATGAAAAAGTGATCGAACGAAAGGTCCAAAAGATGCTCAAGCTTGTCAATCTATCGGGTTTTGAAAACCGAAAGATCCAATCGCTCTCCGGAGGACAGCAGCAGCGTATCGCGATCGCCCGAGCATTGATCAATGAGCCGAAGGTGCTTTTGTTGGACGAGCCGCTCGGCGCACTGGATCTCAAATTGCGCAAAGACATGCAATATGAACTCAAGACGATGCAGCAGGAACTGGGCATCACATTCGTCTATGTAACGCATGATCAGGAGGAGGCGTTGACGATGTCGGACCGTATCGTCGTCATGAACGAAGGGAAGATCCAGCAGATCGGAAGTCCCGTGGATATCTACAATGAACCGATCAATCGTTTTGTCGCGGATTTTATCGGAGAGAGCAATATCTTTTCCGGTGTGATGATCGATGATTTTCGTTCGCTGATCAACAATGTGGAGTTTGAATGTGTCGACAAAGGTTTTGAAAAAAATGAGGATGTCGATATCGTCATCCGTCCGGAGGATGTGGTGATCATCCCGGCGGAAGGTGCAAAGATCAAAGGTTTGGTGACCGATGTCGTATTTAAGGGCGTGCATTATGAGATCATCGTCGTCGATGGATTTGATAATAAGGAGTGGATGATCCACTCGATCAATGATGCAAAGGTGGACAGCATCGTCGGCTTGACTTTTGAGCCCGAAGCGATCCATATTATGAAGAAGGGGGAGCCGACGATTGAAGAGTAGGAAAAATTACCTGTCCGTTCCATACATCGTCTGGGCAGTGGTGTTCACGGTCATTCCTTTGCTTATCATCGTGGTCTATTCATTTGCAAAGCGCGATCCGTTTGGAAACATCGTGTATGAGTTTACTTTGGAGAATTACAAAAACTTTTTCACACCGATCTATCTGAACGTGCTTTGGCGCTCGATCAAACTATCCTTGTATAGCACGATGATCTGTCTGCTGATCGGTTATCCGATGGCGTTTATCATCGCTCGGGCAAAGGGAATGAAACAAAACTTGATGGTCCTGCTTTTTATCGTACCGCTGTGGACGAACTTTTTGCTTCGCACCTATGCGTGGATGGGGCTTCTTCGGGAGCAGGGGATCATCAATGAAGTGTTGATGAAACTCGGGATCATTTCCGAACCGCTCCATCTGCTCTATACGAACAGCGCGGTCATCCTCGGGATGGTCTATAACTTCTTGCCTTTTATGGTGCTTCCGATCTACTCGGTGCTTGTGAAGATGGACAAGAGTCTGATCGAAGCGGCGCGTGACCTCGGGGCGAATGAGATACGTGTTTTTCGCTCCGTGATCTTTCCGCTCAGCTTTCCGGGGGTGGCGACCGGGATCGTCATGGTATTTATGCCGGCGGTCTCGACCTTTGTGATCTCCGATCTTCTCGGCGGAGGACAGACGATATTGCTCGGGAATTTGATCCAAAATCAATTTATCGCCGCTCGAAACTGGCAATTCGGTTCGGCGGTGTCGGTATTGATGATGATCATGCTCATCGTTTCGATGACTTACTTTGCGAAACACAGCTCCAAGGACGGAGGTGGTAAATTATGGTAAAACTCAAAAAAGCATTTGCCGTGATCTACAGCCTGCTGATCTATTCTTTTTTATATATCCCGATCGTCGTGATGATCGTGTTCTCGTTCAACGATTCAAAATATCGTGTGGACTGGAGCGGATTTACCTTCAAATGGTACGCCGACCTGTTCTCCGATCCGGAGATGTTGTCGGTGATCTATACGACGATCCTGGTGGCGATCTTGTCGTCATTGCTTGCAACGATCATCGGTACGATCACAGCGATCGGGATCGATCATCTGAGACCGAGATATAAAACACTTTTTATCAATCTGAGCTATATCCCGATGATCAGTCCGGATATCGTGATCGGGATCTCGCTATTGACGCTGTTCGTGATGATCAAGCTGCCACAGGGGATGGTGACGCTGATCCTGGCACATATCACTTTCAATATCCCTTATGTGATCTTTGCGGTCCTGCCGAAGCTCCAGCAGCTCGATCCGCACTTGGAAGAAGCGGCGCTCGATCTCGGTGCGACGCCGACGCAGGCATTTTGGAAGGTGGTCTTTCCGGAGATCATTCCGGGGATCTTTACAGGGGCATTGCTCGCTTTGACGATGTCTCTCGATGACTTTATCGTCAGCTTTTTTACGACGGGATCGGGTGTCACGACTCTCTCGATCAAGATCTATTCGATGACGAAGCGTGGCGTTTCGCCGACGATCAATGCGTTGTCCAGTATTCTTTTTATGGTATCTATTGTCATTCTGTTGGCAATTCAATACAAACAATATCGTGAAGACGAAAAGAAAAAAGCGGAGATGCTTCTTCGTCAGGGCGATTAAGTAAAGGAGAATGAGAATTGAGAAAAATTTTAGCAGTGATGGTGCTGACGATCCTCGTATCGACAGCTGTAGGATGTTCCGGCGGAAGCAATTCCAAGGCAACGCTGAATGTCTATAATTGGGGAGACTATATCGATGAAGATGTCATCCGGGAGTTTGAAAAAGAATTCGATGTGAAGATCAACTACGAAGTCTATGCGAACAACGAAGAGATGCTCGCAAAGATCAAAGCGGGCGGAACGGCATACGATGTGATCTTCCCGTCCGAATATATGATCGAGTATATGATCGCGTCTGATATGCTCAATGAGCTGGATCATTCAAAACTTCCAAACTACAGTAACATCGACGATCGTTTCAAAGATCTTGCATACGATCCGGAAAACAAGCATTCGGTACCGTATATGTGGGGAACGATGGGGATCGTTTATAATACAAAAATGGTCAAAGAGCCGGTAACTTCTTGGGATATGCTCTGGAATGAAAAATATGCGGGAAAGATCCTGATGCTGGATTCTTCGAGGGATTCTCTTGTACCTGCACAAAAAAAATTAGGATTTTCGATCAATACAAAAAATGTGGATGAACTGAATGCGGCAAGAGATGAACTGATCAAGCAGAAGCCTCTCGTACGAGCTTATGAGGTCGATGCGTACAAAGAGCAGATGATCGTCGGAGAAGGCGCGATGGCGTTGACATGGTCAGGGGATGCGTATCTGTTGATCTCTGAAAATCCGGATCTTGCATTTGCAGTGCCGGAGGAAGGGACGAACCTTTGGTTCGATGCGATCGCCATCCCGAAAGTGTCAAAAAACGTGGATCTTGCACATGAGTTCGTAAACTTTATGATGAGACCGGAGATCGCGGCAAAAAACAGCGATTACCTCAAATTTTCTTCTCCGAACAAAGCGGCGGTCGCTCTGTTGCCGGAGGAGGATGCAAAGAATGAGAATCTTTATCCGAAAGGCGATATCATGTCCTTGGGAGAGGTATTCCTCGATCTTGGTGAATTTACGGTAGAATATGACCGTGCATGGACTGAGATCAAAGCGTCCTAGAGGATCGTCGGATCGGAGCGGGATCTCATACGATCTTTTGCTCGGACCGGATGATCGGTCTGTTCATCATCAAGCGATGGAGAGAAGATCGATCGGAAAAATGTCGGGTCCGTGGACCCTGTATAGGATCTGATTTGAAAGGCTGAAGGATCTCAGCCTTTTTTTGGAAGGAGAGCAGATGGGACAGTTTGGGCATGGAGCGGATGTATTGCAGATGATGGAGCGGTATGGCGTGAAAGAGTTGGTCGATCACAGCTCCAATGTCAATATTTTTACGCCGAATAAATTGGAGGAGCTCCTTCGAGAGATCGGTCCGAAGGATCTGGATCATTATCCGGACATCAACTATTCGCATCTTCGGGAAAAGCTGTCGCGCCGATATGCGATCGAGCCGGAGCGCATCATCGTCGGGAACGGTTCGACCGAGCTAATCTTTTTGCTCACGAGACTGCCCGAGCTTCGCAGGATCGGGATCATCCATCCGACCTTTGGAGAATACGGTCGGGCAACGAAGATCTCGGGCAAAGAGCTCATCCCTTTTTGCTATGACTCGGAATTTCAGCTGGACCTGAGCAAGATCGACTTGCAGGCGGTCGATGCGCTTTTCGTCTGCAATCCGAACAATCCGTCCGGCAATATCAACGATCTGGAAGAACTGATGGAGAAGGCGCAGGCACAGGGCGTCCTCCTGATCGTCGACGAGACCTTTATGGACTTTGCCGTCGATCAAAGCAGATCCTTGTTGCCTTATGTGACGAAGTATGATAATCTATTCGTACTCAAGGCGATCACCAAATTTTACTCGATGACGGGCGTACGGCTGGGCTATGGTTTTTGCTCCAAAAAATGGATCGACCGACTGTGGGCGATCAAGGAACCGTGGACCGTCAATGCCTTTGCGGAGCATCTGGTCGATGTGGTCTTTGATGAAGAGTTTGAGCGAAGATCGGTCGAATTTTATCATCAGGAGATCCTGTGGATGGGCGAGGAGCTGCAAAAGATCCCGGGTCTGAAAGTCTATCCGACCCAAAGCAATTATTTTCTGCTCCGTCTGCCGGATGAGATCTCATCGAGCGATCTGAAAGAAAGGATGATCGTCCGATACGGCATATTGATCCGTGACTGTTCCAATCATGACGGATTGAATGGACCTCATATCCGTGTGAATATCAAAGAAAGAACCTATAATCAAATGTTGATCGAAGCATTACAAAAGGAGATAACGATCGAATGACAAAAAAAATTATGATTCAAGGCACCTCGTCCGGTGCAGGTAAAAGTATTATTTCAACAGCGCTGTGCAGAGTGTTCACATCCGACGGACATCGAGTGGCACCGTTCAAGCCTCAAAATATGGCGCTGAACAGCTTTGTTACTGCCGAAGGGTTGGAGATGGGACGTGCACAGGTGGTGCAGGCGGAGGCTTGCGGCAAAAAACCGACCGTCCATATGAACCCGATCCTTCTTAAGCCGAGCGGAAACAACCTGTCGCAGGTCATCGTTCAGGGAAAGATCTGGGCGAGTATGGACAGTGTTTCCTATCGAGCGAAAAAGGCATCGCTCCTTCCGACGATCCGGGAGTCCTATGACTATCTGGCAAAGGATAACGATCTGATCGTTATCGAGGGTGCAGGCAGCCCGGCGGAGCTGAATATGATGGAGAACGACATATCCAATATGGCATCGGCGGAAATGTTGGATGCTCCGGTGATCCTCGTTGCCGACATCGACCGTGGCGGCGTGTTCGCATCGATCTACGGGACCGTGATGCTCCAAAACGAGAAAGACCGTGATCGTATCCAAGGGATCATCATCAATAAATTCAAAGGCAAAAAAGAACTGATCCAACCTGGGATCGATGAGATCGAAAGGCTGACCGGCAAACCGGTGCTCGGCGTCCTGCCTTACATGCCGATCAATCTGGAGGATGAGGATTCCATCACCGAAAAGACCCATTGGCAGGGAAGTCCGAACAACAATATCAACATCGAGGTCGTAAAATATCCGCATCTTTCCAACTCGACAGACTTTGAGGTGCTTCGTCACATGAAGGGCGTGAATATCCGATTTGTTGAGCTCCACGAGAACTTTACCGATCCGGATCTGATCATCCTGCCGGGAACGAAGAACACCGTTAACGATCTGAAATCGCTCAAGAGCAGCAAACTGCTCGATCAGCTCTACGATCTGAACAAGAACAAAAATGTTCCGATCATCGGGATCTGCGGCGGATTCCAAATGCTTGGCAAACTGATCCGCGATCCGCATCATCTGGAAGACTTCCTCGATGAGATCGACGGACTCGGATTCCTCAACCATGTTACCACATTTGAGCATGGCAAGGTCACTACGCAGGCGAAGGCGAAGATCCAGACGCTGCAGGTCGACGAGAGCAGCCCGTTCTTCGGAATGAGCGGCATGGAAGTCAGCGGCTACGAAGTCCACAGCGGGAAGACCGCTCCGGACAAGGACAAGGACCTGATCTTCACGAGAGTGAGCGAGATCCTCGGCGAGGCACAGGATCATGTCGACGGTATCATCGGAAGCAGCGGCAATGTGATGGGAACTTACTTCCACGGCGTATTCGACAATGCGAACTTTACCGGAACGCTGATCAACAATCTGCGTAAGAAAAAAGGGCTGGAGGCAAACGAGAGCAACTTCGATTATGAAGAATTCAAGGAGCAGGAATTTGCCAAACTTGAAAGATCGTTCCGCGAGAATGTGGATGTGCAAAAGATCTATGAGATCCTGAAATAAAAAAAGCGAAGGCTTCCGCACCCGATCCGTGCGGAGGTCTTTTTTATGCGATCGAAAGGGAAAAGGATCTTTGTTGAATCATCCTTGACAAAATGGTATAATGATCGTAAGAAATGAGAGGATCCATAAGATACGGACTTGTTTTCGGAGCTTCTCGAAGATGCAGGCTAGGAGCTTTTCGGGGAGGTTGTTTTGTTGAGTGGTTTTCAACATCGGAGAATGTTTTTTTGGATAAAGGAGTTTTTATGGTAGCGAGATTAAGAGATCCGTTGAGCGCGATAAGCCATTACATCGGAGCAGGACTTTCGGTCGTTGCGATCGTCGTGGTCAGTCTGTCGCGCGTTTTCGGTTTTGAAGTTTCGATCTTGAATATGGTTTCGACTCTGGTGTTCACTTCGTCGATGTTTCTGCTTTATATGGCGAGCGGTCTGTATCACAGCGTGAACTTTACCGGAAAGAAACTGATGATCTTCCGCAAGATCGATCATGCGATGATCTATGTGTTGATCGCAGGTTCTTACACCCCTTTTCTGCTGGCGATGAACGACCGCAGGCTGGGGATCATCCTTCTGATCGTCATCTGGAGTTTGGCTTTGGTGGGCGTTCTGCTGAAGATCTTTTTCTTCAATATGCCGCGAGCGGTCGGAACGGGGATGTATATCGCGCTGGGCTGGCTGGTGGTCTTTTTTGCCAAGGATATCGCCAAGATCCTTCCGCTGTGGGCGCTGATACTTTTGGCGGCAGGAGGGATCAGCTATTCGATCGGCGGGATCATCTATATGCTCAAGAAGCCGTCTTTCAAGAAAGTGAACTTTCACGACATCTTTCATTTCTTCGTGCTGGGCGGGACCGCGGCACAGTTCTTTTCGGTCTATTTCGGTATCCTTCTGGCAAAAGGAGCGTAAGATCTTTTCGCAGGGTCAGGGAAAAGATGTTTTATGGCGATCAAGTCCAACAAAAGAAAACTTTTTCCTTGACAATAAAATACTTACCGTACTATAATGTACTTGTACATAAGGAGAGGTGCGGTCGAATAGGTAACGTAAAAGTGCTAAGGCTGGGAGTGCCGATAATTTGCGTGAATTTGTCCATCGCCGAAGGAACATGTATGCCCCAGTGCATGGGTCCTGGTACGCAAGCCAAAGCTTGCTACTGTCATAGTATGTCTATGGAGCGCTGTTTATGTCCACATCGTGGCATAGGCGCTTTTTTTGTATTTTATTTTTTTATGGAAGGAAGGAGTATGAAATGAAGTCGATCATTCGATTGAGAATGAGTTCTCATGATGCGCATTATGGAGGAAATTTGGTAGACGGTGCGAGAATGCTCGGATTGTTCGGCGATGTGGCGACGGAGCTTTTGATCCGACACGATGGTGACGAAGGTCTGTTCAAAGCATACGAATCGGTGGAGTTTATGGCGCCGGTCTATGCGGGAGACTACATCGAGGCGGTCGGAGAGATCGTCCAGGTGGGCAACAGTTCACGCAAAATGGTTTTTGAGGCGAGAAAGGTGATCGTTCCAAGAACGGACATCAGCGATTCGGCAGCGGATGTATTGGCAGAGCCGATCGTAGTCTGTAAGGCGGTCGGTACATGTGTCGTTCCGAAGGACAAACAAAGAAATAAAAAATAAATTTTTTGGGAGGGTTTTATGAAAGGAAACAAATACGGTACACACCGAGTGATCGAGCCGAAAGGAGTTTTACCTCAGCCGGCACTCAAGATCGACAATAATATGGAGATCTACGACAATGAGATACTTATCGATGTAAAAGCACTGAATATCGACTCTGCAAGCTTTACTCAGATCGAAGAAGCTTGCGACCATGATGTAGAGAAGATCAAAGAAATGATCCTTTCCATCGTAGCGGAAAGAGGAAAGATGCAAAATCCTGTTACCGGATCGGGCGGAATGCTTATCGGAACAGTAAAAGAGATCGGAAAAGACCTGGTGGGCAAAACGGATCTTAAGGTCGGCGACAAGCTTGCCACTTTGGTATCCCTATCCCTTACTCCGCTCAAGATCGAAGAGATCATCAAGATCCATCCGGAGATCGACCGTGTAGAGATCAAGGGGCAGGCGATCCTGTTTGAGAGCGGTATCTATTCCGTACTTCCTGACGATATGTCCGAGACTTTGGCTTTGGCGGCACTTGACGTTGCAGGAGCACCGGCTCAAACTGCAAAACTTGTGAAGCCGGGCGATTCGGTAGTGATCCTCGGAGCAGCGGGAAAATCCGGAATGATGTGTGCTTACGAAGCGAAAAAACGCGTAGGTCCTACAGGAAACGTGATCGGTGTCGTTCGTAAAGAATCGGACATCAAGAAATTGATGGATGCAGGATTCTGCCACAAGGTCGTCGTTGCAAGTGCCGTTATGCCGACCGAAGTGCTGGATAAAGTCCTTGAAGCGAATGATGGACAGGAAGTGGATATCGTGATCAACTGTGTCAACATCGAAAATACGGAGATGACTTCGATCCTGCCTGTAAAAGATGGCGGTATCGTGTACTTCTTCTCGATGGCAACTTCTTTTACAAAGGCTGCGCTTGGAGCGGAAGGTGTGGGAAAAGATGTGAACATGATCATCGGAAACGGATACACGAAAGATCATGCGGCGATCACATTGGAAGAGCTTAGAGAATCCAAAGAACTCAGAGAGATCTTTGAGAAGCAATATGTTTAATAACGAAGGGATCAAAAGATAAAAGGAGAATGTTATGAAAGTTAACAGAAGACATGAGTTATTCCCGAATGTAACGGATGAGCAGTGGAATGACTGGAAATGGCAGGTAAGAAACAGGATCGAGACCGTAGAGGAGTTGAAAAAATACATCCCTCTTACCGAAGAAGAAGAAAGAGGAGTTACCGAGTCTTTGAAGATGCTCAGGATGGCGATCACGCCATACTATCTTTCGATCATCGATCCGAATGATAAGAATGACCCGGTAAGACTACAGGCGATCCCGACTGCATGTGAGGTGAACCGTGCACCCGAGGATGAAGAAGATCCGCTCCACGAGGATGTGGACTCTCCGACACCGGGACTTACTCACCGTTATCCGGACAGAGCACTCGTATTGGTCACGGACCAGTGCTCCATGTACTGCAGACATTGTACCAGAAGAAGATTTGCGGGACAAAATGACTCGGCGGTACCGATGGAGAATATCAAAAAAGCGATCGAGTATATCCGAAATACACCGCAGGTAAGAGACGTACTTCTTTCCGGTGGAGACGCGCTTCTTATGAGCGACGATCGATTGGAAGCGATCATCAAAGAGCTCCGAGAGATCCCTCATGTGGAGATCATCCGTATCGGTACGAGAACGCCGGTCGTTCTTCCGCAAAGGATCACGGACGATCTTGTAAATATGCTCAAGAAATATCATCCGATCTGGCTGAACACACATTTCAACCACTCGAATGAGATCAACGAAGAGACCTCAGCTGCTTGCGAAAGAATGGCAAATGCAGGTATTCCTTTGGGTAACCAGTCCGTACTTCTTCGTGGCGTGAACGATTGTCCGCATGTTATGCTGAAACTTGTGAACGACCTTGTTAAGATCCGTGTAAGACCGTACTACATCTATCAGTGCGACCTTTCACTCGGACTGTCTCATTTCAGGACTTCCGTATCTAAGGGGATCGAGATCATCGAAGCACTTAGAGGACATACTTCCGGATACTGCGTACCGACATTCGTCGTTGACGCACCGGGCGGCGGCGGAAAGACTCCGGTCATGCCGAACTATGTGATCTCTCAAAACCACAACAAGGTCATCCTTAGAAACTTTGAGGGCGTCATCACGACTTACCACGAGCCGGAAAACTACACGCCGGGATGCACATGCGATGTTTGCACCGGCAAAGAGCAGATCCACAAAGTGGGTGTTGCAGGCTTGCTGAATGGAGAGAGAGAAACATTGGAGCCGGTAGGTCTTGAGAGAAGCCAAAGAGGAAATCATTGATCGATGCTTGATCTGATCGCAAAACATAGATCCATTTCTTTTATAGGAATGTCTAAGAATGCAGGAAAAACAACAACATTAAATTATTTCATCAATAAGGCCAGGGGTGATCTTACCCTTGGTCTATCATCTATTGGACGAGACGGGGAGACGACGGATCGGGTCACCGGGACGTATAAGCCGCGGATATACATATACAGTGGAACGATCGTTACCACGGCTTCTGCCTGTCTTAAACTCTCCGATGCGACATTGGAGATCTTGGAAGTGACGGATATCAGTACGCCGATGGGTCCGATCGTGATCTCTCGAGCTGTGACCGACGGCTTTATCGAGCTGGCGGGACCGTCCACGAACTATCAGACCAAGCAGGTGATCGAAAAGATGTTTGATTATGGTGCGGACAAGGTATTTGTTGACGGGGCATTGTCGCGCAAGAGCTTCGCTTCTCCTTCCGTTGCGGAAGCGACGATCCTATCGACCGGAGCGGCGATCTCCAACAATTTCAACCGTGTGATCGAAGAAACGGTACACAGCTATCAGATGTTGACCATCGACGCCTATCCGGATGATGCGATGTGCAAGAGGCTCTCTTCCCTCGGATCGGATACGATGCTTCTGGATCGGGACGAGGAGATCTATTTTGCAGAGGATATGACGATCATCGGGAATGAAAAACTCATCGCGGAGCAGGTCCATGACAGGACGAAGATCATCTATACCAAAGGTGCGGTCACCGATGCCTTTGTCGATCGGCTGTTGCGCAATAACACACTACGATCCGAACCGGCGATCCTGGTGGATGACGGGACCAAGATCTTTGTGAGCAAGAGCAATATCTCCAGGCTCAGGGTCAAGGGGATCGGGCTCTATGTGCTCAGTGCGATCGATGTGGTCGGGATCACCGTCAACCCTTTTTCGGCAAATGACTATTCGATCGGCTCGGAGCAGATGATCGATGCGTTGAAAAAATATATTCCGATACCGATTTTTGATGTGATGGACGGGAGAATGCGATGAGATTTCTGGATAACCGACAGCGAAAAAATATAGGATTCGATCATATCATCGAGCATATCGACACGATCAGCAAACTTGGCGACGATAAGAAAAGAGCGATCTCTCCCTACACCAAGAAAAGTGAACGAGAGCTCTCCGAAGAACTCTCAAACACGGAGAAGATGATCGGATCTTTGTCCGGGCAGAAAGATCTTATCGAAGAGATTGGATATACCTTGCACAAGGTGAAGGACATCTTGCCGACGCTCAAGAAGATCGGAACGGGGATGGTGCTGGATGAGATCGAGCTTTTTGAGATCAAAGTGTTCTCGAAGGTCTGCACGGATCTGAGATCCTTTTATTCTCGATTGGAAAGACCGCTTTACTTTGCGGGATTTATCGATGTAAACGAAGTATTTTCGATGCTCGATCCTGAAGATCTGGGCTATGAGACTTTTTATATCTATGACGGATTTTCCAAAGGGCTGAAGGAATTGCGCGAGCAAAGACGAGCGATCGAACAGCAGATCCAGTCCGAAAAAGATATGGATGTGAAGAACGCTCTTCTGATGAGACGAGCCGATATACTCAATGATGAAGAAAAGATAGGATACGACATCCGAAGATCGCTTACGCAGCAGTTGGAAAAATATGCGGCGGATATGATACACAATGCCGATCGGATCGGATATCTGGATCTTTTGATCGCAAAAGCGAAGTTTTTTATCGCATCCAAAGCGACCAGACCGACGATACTTTTTGACAATGGACCGATCTTTTTGGAGAATGTATACAATCCATATTACGAGCAGGTGCTTGAATCCAAGGGAGCGCAGATGCAGAGGCTGAGCCTGACGCTTAGGAGTGGCGTGACGGTTCTGACGGGAGCGAATATGGGCGGCAAAAGTATCGCGATGAAGACAGTAGCACTCAATGTACTGCTTGCAAATTGCGGAATGTATGTTTATGCGGATCGGGCGGATGTTCCCGTGATCGATTTTTTATATATGATATCGGATGATCTTCAGAGCATCGACACGGGGCTGAGCACATTCGGTGCCGAGATGATCGAGCTCAAAGGCATCATCGGAGCGAGCAGCAAAAAGAATGGTCTGATCGTACTGGATGAGTTGGCAAGAGGGACCAATCCGGAGGAAGGGCGAACGATCGTCAATGCGATGATCAGGCTGTTCAATGAGAGGGAGTCGCATACTTTTATCTCCACGCATTTTGACGGCGTGGATCTGAATGAGGTGACCCATCTGCAAGTTGTCGGGATCAGTCGTGTAGACTTTGAACAGCTAAGAAATATGGCAAAGAAAAACAGCAAGGAAGCCCTGAGCATCCTTCAGCGACACATGGACTATTCCGTCGAGGAGATCGGCGGTTCGGATGTTCCGCGAAATGCGTTGCAGATCGCGAACCTGCTCGGGCTGGAGATGTTGGATCTTGAAAGGGTTGAATAAAGGAGTTGAATTTATGAGAAGCAAACTGAATTTGAATCAGGAATTGGTAGAGAGTTCTCGTGAGATCGCAAGACATATCGCCGCAGATACTCAAAAATTTATCGACAATCACTCTACGGTAGCCGTGGAGCGTACGATCTGTCGTTTGCTCGGCATCGACGGGATCAATGACATGGGCGTTCCGCTTCCGAATGTTGTCGTAGAGAATATCGAAGCAGGCAACGGTCTTGGCGTCGGCGCGGCGATCTACATCGGAAATGCGATGCTCAATTTCGGTCTGACACCGCAGGAGATCGCAGACAAGGTGGCTGCAGGCGAACTGGATCTTACGACGGTTCCGATGAAGGACCCTTTTGAGATCAAACTGGCGATCGACGAGATCGCGAAAAAGACCGTACAAAGGATCGCAGAAAACAGAGGACAGCGAGAAAAATACCTTGAACGATTCGGCGATAAGACCGGACCGTATCTGTATGTCATCGTTGCGACCGGAAATATCTACGAAGATATCACACAGGCTGTCGCTGCGGCAAAGCAGGGTGCGGACATCATCGCGGTGATCCGGACCACAGGACAGTCCTTGCTGGACTATGTACCTTTCGGTGCGACGACCGAAGGTTTCGGTGGAACTTACGCGACACAGGAGAACTTCCGTCTGATGCGTGCGGCACTGGACGAGGCAGGCGAAGAGCTCGGCAGATACATCCGTCTGTGCAACTACTGCTCCGGACTTTGTATGCCGGAGATCGCTGCGATGGGTTCTTTGGAAAGACTCGATGTGATGCTCAACGACGCATTGTATGGGATCTTGTTCCGCGATATCAATATGAAGCGTACGATGGTCGACCAATACTTCTCAAGGATCATCAACGGATTTGCCGGCGTTATCATCAACACCGGTGAGGACAACTACCTGACGACGGCGGATGCGTTTGAAGAGGCGCATACCGTCTTGGCATCGCAGTTCATCAACGAACAATTTGCACTTGTAGCGGGATTGCCGGAAGAGCAGATGGGACTCGGTCATGCCTTCGAGATGGATCCGGAGCTTAAGAACGGATTTGTGTACGAGTTGGCACAGGCACAGATGGCAAGAGAGATCTTCCCGAAAGCACCGCTCAAATATATGCCGCCGACCAAATTTATGACAGGTGACATCTTCAAAGGTCATATCCAGGATACTCTGTTCAATATGGTGACCATCATGACAGGACAAAAACTTCACCTGTTGGGAATGCTTACCGAAGCGATCCATACGCCGTTCATGTCCGACCGTGCGCTTTCGATCGCCAATGCGCAGTATATCTTCAACAATATGGAAGATCTCGGCGACGAGCTTGAATTCAAGTCGGGCGGGATCATGCAGCAAAGAGCCGACAAGGTCCTTCGAGATGCGAACGCATTGCTCAAAGAGATCGAGAAAAACGGACTGTTCACCACGCTTGAAAAAGGGATCTTCGGAGGTGTAAAGCGTCCGATCGACGGCGGAAAAGGTCTCAGCGGCGTTATTATAAAAGACAGCAAGTACTACAATCCATTTATTGATCTGATGTTAAATTCTAAGGAGGTGTGATCATGGGTTCAGGACTTTATTCAATGGATGCGAAGGAATTTGATAAGGATCTCGATCTGACCAAACTAAAACCATACGGTGACACGATGAACGACGGAAAAGTTCAGATCAGTTTTACACTCCCTGTTGCAGATTGCGAGAAATCGATCGAAGCGGCAAAGGAATTGGCGAAAAAGATGGGTCTGGAAGAACCGTCTGTCGTACATCACCATGCACTGGACAAAGAGTTTACATTCTTTGTCGTATACGGTAGTTTGACACATACCGTAAACTATGACGATATCGTCGTACAGAGCATCGATGTGGATGTGATGGATATGCACGAGGTCGATGAGTATATCAAACAAAATATCAAGAGAAAGATCGTCGTTGTCGGCGCAAGTACGGGAACGGACGCTCACACGGTAGGGATCGATGCGATCATGAACATGAAAGGCTACGCAGGCCATTACGGCTTGGAGCGTTACGAAATGATCGAGGCATACAATCTGGGCAGCCAGGTGCCGAACGAGGAATTCATCAAAAAGGCGAAAGAACTCAAAGCCGATGTCTTGCTCGTTTCTCAGACCGTAACTCAAAAGAATGTTCATATCCAAAACCTTACCGAACTGGTCGAGCTGATCGAGGCGGAAGGTATTCGTGAAGACATCGTGTTGCTTTGCGGCGGACCGCGTATCACGCATGAGCTTGCCAAAGAGCTTGGATACGACGCAGGATTCGGACCGGGCAAATATGCTGACGACGTTGCCAGCTTTGCAGTGACCGAGATGTATAACAAAGCACAATAGCATGATCAAATAAAAAGCAGACACCCTATGCTTATGGACGATCCGTGATCCGCCGATGGCGGATGGCGAAAACTCCATCGAGCACAGAGTGTCTGCTTCTTTATACCAAAATCAATTAGAAAGAATAGTTGCCGATCATCTGTTTTTGAATATATCCGTTGCTTCCCGCTTTGTAGGGAACGATGCCTCCACCGTTCAACCGTTCCATCAGAACGGAAATTATGATATTTCTACAGTTTATTAGGCTTTATACTATTATTCTTTAGAACCGGCACTTATACTAAAACCTGATAGATAGCATAGAAAAATTTTTGCGCCTTTTTGATACGATCAGCTGATCGACCTAACAGGTATTTAGGAATATCATGCGTATCGGATCGATACTCTAGATCCAAATAGGTTTTAATATTAATAACAATTTTTATTTTCTATAGCTTATATGGAACGCTGTCCCCGCCCGTTTCGTCGTTTCATCAGAACTGTATTGATATGCTTATTTTATTGGATAATAGTATTAGTATTACAAAAAAATCCCGGACCCGAGGATCATCCCCGAGCCCGAGATCGGACGACTTAGTCGATCATATCCTTATCCTGAGATCTACCTAGCATCCGCCTGAACAGCCGGAGCAACCTCCGCCTGATTTGATAGCCGGTTCTACATAGATCCCTCTTTGACCATCCTGGTCAAAAAACTTAACCGCAAACTCACCGAATTCATCGACAAGACCTTTTTCTACAACGAAAGTAAAATCTTCCACTTCCACTGCGATATCTTCATCATTTTTTTCATCGATGGAAAGGTTAAATTGAGGACCGCCTCAGCCCATTCCTGCAACGAACAAACGAACCGTTCTCTCGGCGATCTCACGCGATTTAAGAATGCTCTTCAGTTCGTTCAAAGCATTTGTATCTACATTGATGCTCATATTTGCTCTCCTTAGTATAAATTTTTTCTATGGCAATTATACAATATATTTATTAAAATGTCAAAAGAATTTCTACTAAAATACTAGGGATTGAAAAAATTATACGGATCGCCGGATCAAAGCCGAATACAAATGTTGTTGATTTAGGATCTCTTGGAGCTATCATCGGACATTTTTGATGGCAGATTTAACTTATCCAGGGACAGCAACTGTGTTCTTGCGAGTTTCCTGAGTTCGATCATTCTTTCTTTTTGTTCCATCCCTTTTTCGATCAAAATGGCATTGTAGCTTTCCATATTAGCAAGCACTAAGAGCTCGTTCAAACTCGCATGATCTCTCATATTCCCTTTAAGGTCCGGATTTTCTTCGCGCCACTCTTTTGCTCTTTTGTTAAAAAGTGCTACATTCAGCATATCTGCTTCACTGGCATATTTGTATGTTAACTGATCGTTTGTAAGATCCGCCAATAGATAGGTCTTGATCGCATCGGTATGGATATGATAATTGATCTTCGAGATCTCCCGATGCAGATTCCAAGGCAACGATAGTTTGGAGTTTTCATCACTTTTTAATCTTTTGTAGTCCTTGATCACATACATTTTGAATTCTGCTGAGATCCAAGATACAAACTCAAAAGCGATATCACTGTGCGCATACGCTCCGCCGTATCTTCCGGATTTTGCTATGATACCTATTGCTCCTGTCATTTCGGTCCATCTCTTAGGGGATAATGTAAAAGAATTATATCCTGCCTCGGATTTAATTCGGTCGAATTCGACCGAATTAAAATTTTCGTTGTACAAACTTTCCCATAGTCCCAGGAATTCGATCGTATCTTTTCTTCTAAGCCAATTTTTGATAACATCACTTGGTTCATGAGGATTCTTATAGCGTGCGATATCCGTCAAACTAATATAGTCGTTTTTAAAATCCTCGGTATAAACCTGGATCGAAAAGCCCTTAGCCTCTATAGTATCCTTTTTTCTTTTCGTCATCCTTTTCTCCTTTTCTGCCCGATCATTTCCACCGCGATTTTTTATGTGGGTCATTCGCTGGAATATAAGGGATTCCTTATTTTAAAAATATTTGAGAAAGCGTCTAAAATCTTGATACAAAAAACTTTTTCTGTTGATACTGTAAAAATATGAAAATGCCATCAGTCTTTGTTTAGGAAAGCATCTCCAAATATCGAAAAGGGATCTACTTTACTTGCTGAAAATACAGCTCGATCGCATTGACCATCCCTTGCACGAGTTTTTCCTGATATTGCGGATCGGACAAGAGCTTATCCTCCGCCGGATTGGACATAAATCCCGCTTCAACGATGCTGACGGGCACTTTGCTCCAATTGAGACCGCTCATATCATCCCTTGCAAAGGCACCTCGATTTTTCGCCTTGGTAAAATGTGCCATCTCGCTTGCAAGCAATGTTGAGATCTTTTTGCTTTTCTTGCTCAGATGTGCGACATAAGGGTTTTTCTCCGAAGGATAGATGGTCGAGATACCGTTGACTTTGGAGTCGTGGACACCGTCGGCATGGATCCTCAGAAAAAGATCGGCATTCGCTTTGTTGGCGATGTCGGCACGCTCTTTGTTGCTGATGTTCACATCATGTTTATCCCGGATCATGATCACTTTGTAGCCGCGCTCCTCGAGTTTCTTTTGGAGCAGCTTGGACAACTCGAGCGTCAATACATACTCCGGCTTCTTGGTCGAGACGCCCGTCGTGCCGGAAGAGACCTTCGCCTTCATCGTCTTGGAGCCGGGTCCGATCGGTTCTTTCTCGTAATTTCCTTTCTGCTGATGCCCTGCATCGATACAGATGATCTTTTGTTTCACTTCTTTTTTGTCTGCGCCGACCGAGATATAAAAGCTGCTCAAAACGATCAGCAACGCGATCGATAATATTCTTATAGTCCTCATGAGAGTCCTCCTTTTTGAATAGATTATATCACAAAACAAAGATCGGCGCAGCGATCTTTGCATTTTCGGGCAAAAAGAGCATCGCTCCGGAGCACCGGAAGATCTGACCGATCGTTAGGAAGAGAAGGATATGATCATCGGATCGAGATATCGGAGCGGATCGTACCCATCGTGACGATCCGATCGAGATATGTTCTATTCTGAGCGTTGATCGGGTCGCATGATCCGAAGAGAGATGATCGAATGTAGCGAGGTGTTGCTTATGACATCCGGGAAGGGTCTTGTGCGTATTATCGATGACAGGTGTAGAGATAAGTGATATAATAACACGGGAGACCATCACGACAGATCGTGTGGTGTCGAAGGGGAGCGAATGACGCAGACGGCTGCCTTTGTCGACCTTCGATCTTCGGGACTTCGCAGAGGATCCGGGCATAGGATCTTACGAGCCGGCGGATAAGGTCTATTTGAAAAAAATTTGTAAAGCGAAAGCTGTTTGGAGGATATGATGCCAAAACTGATAATCATCAGGGGGAATTCGGCAAGCGGGAAGTCGACTATAGCGAAGAGATTGCAGAATATTTTTGGACGTAATACATTGATGATCTCTCAAGATATGATCCGAAGAGAAATGCTGTGGGTCAATGACGGTATGGATACACCGGCTATCCGACTTTTAGAGTTCATACTCGAATATGGATATGACCATCATGAGATCACGATCCTTGAAGGGATCCTCAATTCCAAATGGTATGAGCCGCTCTTTGACAAAGCTGTCGAGCGGTATGGCAAAGAAAATATTTTTGCCTTTTACTATGACCTGCCTTTTGAAGAAACGGTAAAAAGACATGGAACAAGGTCCAAACGATCTGAATTTGGTGAAGCAGCGTTATCCGAATGGTGGAATGAAAAAGATCATATCGGATCGATCGCGGAAGATATGATAACGGCGGAAAAATCGGAAGAAGAGACCGTAGAGTGGATCGTTTCAAAAGTGAGATGATCGCAAGCGGATCCATATAGAACAAGACGGAAGATATAATACTAAAATCTGATAAACAGCATAGAAAAATTTTTGCGCCTTTTTGATACGATCAGCTGATCGACCTAACAGATATTCAGGAATATCACGCGTAGAGATCGGATCGATACTCTAGATCCAAATAGATTTTAGTATAAAAGAAGTAAGAACGGATGAACGATAAGATCATGCGATCGGGCTCGAGGATCCGTTAACGAAAGAGAGGTAAGTTTTGAAAAACAGTTTTGATGATACATTGACAGCTTCGATCTATGACCACGACAATCCGGACGGTCCGGACCATGATTTTTACAGACAACTGGCAAATGACATCCAAGCGCGGTCGATCATCGACCTTGGATGCGGAACGGGGATGCTCACAGCGACACTTGCGACCGAGGGACGCGAAGTGATCGGCATCGATCCTGCGCCGGCAATGCTGGAGATCGCGCGCAAACGCCCAAACGGAGAGTGCGTTACCTGGATCGAAGGGACTGCGGACAAGATCCCGACGGATAAGGCAGACCTGATCCTCATGACGGGAAATGCCGCTATGCACATTATCGGTGACGAATGGCATGAGACGCTGCGGTATATCGCACGAGGGCTGAGAAAAGGAGGGACGCTCGCATTTGAAACGCGCAACCCTTTAGCAGAGGATTGGAAAACATGGGATCAGGAAGACGAGCTGAGAGAAACACCGGCAGGAAGGCTTCGGGAGAGCATGCGCATCGATCCGCCGGACGAGAACGGCGTCCTTACCATGAATATGATCAACGAATTTCTCGATCACGATTACAAGGTGAGCACAAAGGAGTGCCTGCAATTTCGAAGCTATGAACAAGTGGTAAAAGATCTCCAAGGCGCAGGACTGAGCGTGAAAGCCTGCTATTGGAACTGGTCACGCGAGGCTTTTCAAGGGACTGCGAAAGAGAAGCTCATGATCTTCGTAGCAACTCGAGATGAGTAGGTGCGAAGGAAAAGTGAAATAATGCGCTGGAGTTAAGCGTAAAAGAGCCGCAATGCTCATCAAAAGGCTTCCCCTTATATAGAGAAAGCCTCAGAGGAGCTTGCGGCTGTTTTTATTCCTGTCCTTGACCCGAAGGCATACTGCAACATGGATCTTTTGCGATATCATCCTGCCGGAGCATGTGCAGAGCGATCTTTTGAGTACTGCTTGGTATTGATCCGAGATTCTCAGCGCAGCATCGTAGTTTTTTGCAGAAGAAGGACTCTAATACTACTATCCAATTAAGAATTCACATGCAACCAACTTCTATAAGTTATTTT
>JAUMYO010000067.1 GCA_030528605.1 Peptostreptococcaceae bacterium
CGCACCATATAGGATCTTGCGCGCGAAGTTTTGTTTTCCGGTGCGATGAATGAGAAGATCTGCTCGGTATCCGTCGATCGTTCGTTCGTATTTTCGATCACTTTTTGATCGGAGCTTTTAGCTTGAAGCTCCAGCACTTGTACGATCGGCTTCAGTTCCTTATCGCCGACCGTTTTTAATAGATTTTCACCTGTAAATCGGATCCGGACTCTTCCACCGTTATGGTCCAGTTTTTCGCCTTCCAAAAACTCGGCTTTAAAGATCATCGGAACGGATCTTTGGATAAAATACTCGTTTCTTTTTCCTTCTCTGGATCTTGAATCCTTGAGGATCCTTTCTTCGAGACGGATCTTAGAATTTGTATTGGTTTCGATCGCTTTGTCAAGCGAGATCAGAAGAAGGTTATCGATCATCTCAACTTTATCCTGAGGATCTAATTTTTCAAATACCTTGTCCCCGTCGATATCGAGGGAGATGCCGTTTTTCACATCCTCGATATCTTTCACCGCGAAGATCGGCTCATCAAAACGAAGTGTGATCTGAGAACCCTTACTGTTGATATAGATCGAGGTCGGTTGGAGAACGATGATCTCACCGCTCGTATTTTCTCCGACTGTTACAACTCCTTCGTGAGTCATTTTATCTTCAGCAGTACCGGCTTTGATGAGATAACGATCGGCAGCGTTTCCGGAAGGAGGGAAGGTCAGTGTGGCACTATAAGTTTTGCCTTCTCCGTCAAATTTAACATTATTTGAAAGTTCTTTTTGCTCAAGATGATCTTCTCCAACGATCTTCCAAATTTTGATAATGATATTTTCTTTTGTCAGATCGGTTCCTTTGACCGTGATCGTTGTCTTGCCGCCCTCTTTTGGCAGATTTGGTGTGATGATCATAAATCCATCGATTTTTGGGATGATATTTTCTTGTGGTGCGACTTTGATCGTTACGATCGGTAGGTCTTGAAAATCGGTTGCCGATCCTGTAGCATTAAATTTTAGGATATAGACCTGCTCTTGGTCGGTCGTATTTTCCGGGATCATAAGCTTAACGCTTTTCTTTGCTTTTTCTCCTGTGATCTGTAGATCGTTTTCTTTAGGCTCAAATGGATTTCCGTTTAGAAGGATCGATACTCTTACTTTTTCAAGGGGAGTTCCTCTGCTGGTGAACAGATCAAAAGAAACCTCCCCTCCTTTTTCTGATAAACTGAAATTTTCTTCACTTACTCTTAGGATAGAATGATCTGCAGCTGTCGGAGGAGGAATGATCGGCTTTGGATCCGAGGGATCTCCCGGATCTGGAGCCGGAGCGACTCCGACTTTTTTGTTCGGAATGACAACATTGACAGATTTACTCTCATCTATCTTATTGGAATCGTCAATGTAAAAATACACTTTATAGTTTTGTGGAATATCGGTATCGTTAAGCGGGAATCGAATGTTAGCGGAGATCGAGGTTCCCATCTTTCCGGTTTTTAGAGTTTGTTGGATCTCATCTTGTTCCTGCTCGTCTTTATCAACTTTTACTTTGATCCTTTGAGGTTCCAGATCCTTTCCGCTGATAAAGAAAAATACGGAAACGAAATGTTCGGTGAAGCTTTCATCCCCGATCGGCAACATTGCGACCGAATGGATCATGGGGATCGTGATCTCGTTTTTTTCCGTCGTTTTCAAAAGTCCGGTTTCCGCGGCACTATCCGCAAAAACACTTAAAGGAATGTTTGTGAGCACCAGGGCTATCGTAAGAATAAATACGAAAGCTTTTTTAAGTTTCTTCATAATTACCTCCATTTTGTTAAGGATCTTATGGATCGGACGACTTTGGAAAGTCTGTTCGATCACCAAGTATCATTATATCGGAGCGATCATCTGTCTTCAATGACCCGGACCATAGTATTTTTCTATAAAGTCTATAATACACATTTATAACGGATCTTTGCAAAAATGCGAAGGGGGATGAGTCCTCCCGAGCAGGAGATGATACCGTTTTTCGTTCAAATGCCATACATCAAAAGACAGAAGATAACGATGCTGTCTTTTGCATGCTCATAAGTATGCTATGATCTTTTTGGATAGAATTCGGGGACAAAAGAGAGGATGTTGCAATGTAATGCTATTATCCAATAAAATAAGCATATCAACATTTCGTTCTAATGAAACGACGAAAAGGAGGGGGATTCGTTCCATATAAGCTATAAAAAATAACGATGTTGCTAAGTGCCGGCTCTAAAGGATAATGGTATAAGAGCATCAAACAAAAAATGCTGAAAGACTTGTGGCCTATCAGCATTTTTGTTTGAGATCTGTGTTTTACGACAGCCTCTTGATATAGTTTTTTGTGTGAAGATATTTTTTGATACGGGTGGTCGGAAAGAAACTCCATCGATCACCGTTGCTCTTTTTTGAAGGCGTTTCCGTGTCGCTTCAAGGGGTATAGACTTGGAAAAGTTTGTAGATCTTACCTTCTTTCAGATAAATATCGTAATATCCGTTAAAAACGTTCTTTTCTACATTTTTCTGAAAGAGATCGGCATCTGCTTCTTGAAACAAGGTAAAGGACGGATCGAGAAGGTAGATCTTAGTATCCGGACCGATGTCAAAAGGGATCGGCTCGTTCTTTTCGTTATAGACATAGTATCCGTTTTCAAAGCCCATATCTTTTACACCGAGGGCTTGAAGTTCTTTGATCCGATCTTTCTGATCATGAGTTACCCATTCCGCTTCATCATAGTAGAATGTACCTTCCTTATAGGTGATGATCGCGAATCTTTCTTCATACTCATTCGGCATGACCGTTCGAGACTCGATCGGAAACCATCGGTCTTGTCTTTTCGGATCTTTGATCAATTTGACCTGATCCACGCTTCCGTCGCGATATGTAATATTCGAGACCGCGGTATTATCATCGACAAACCGGATGGTCACTTTGCCATATCCGTCTTCCGCATGATCGAGTGCTTTGTTGATATTCCATAGATATAAACTATAGATCGCCGATTTCGGATCGGTGTCGGTGTTGTACTCCAAATAGTCTTTGACGACCTTTTCATCCAGGACGACGGGGACCCATTTGATATCGGGCTCGGTTTGTGACTGGTCTACAGGCGGTTTTGTCTCTTGCTTTTCCGGCGTGATGTCGGATCGGGATGATCCTTGGCTGCATCCGGTCATCCAAAAGGCTATGATCAATATAGCGAATGGGAGAAGTTTTTTGGTATCTATCACGGTTTTCATCATTACCTCCTTATTTTTAGACGTATTTGAAGCTTTTTGATCAGGGATCTGTTTATTAGACGGCTTTATCGTTACGACCTGCGACCATTCCTTATCTATATCATACCCAAACAGAGCGGTTTTTGTTTAGAAAAAGAGAAAGAATTTTGAGAGATCGCGGAGCACTTGATCCGGTCATGCAAGACGGCGCAAGATCGCTGTGGGAGATCATAAGCGGCAAGGTGCGACCTGCTAAACCATTTGGAGCTTGTCAATAGAAAAACTCCACAACAACTTGACACGACCGCCGGGTAACTATTGCTTGCTAAAATCGCTTTTATCTAGTACAATGGGAAATACCAAAATGTTGAAGAAGGAGAAGGAAAGATGGAAACGGCAAAGTTGGTCAATATAGCGATCCCTATAGTGGGGCTTGTGTTGTTTTATGTTTTGTTGGTGATGCCTCAGCAAAAGAGAGAAAAAGCGGTCAAAGAGATGCGTGAGAATCTCTCGGCGGGCGATGAGATCATCACGATCGGCGGATTTCACGGCAAGGTCTTGAAGGTAGAGGATGACGTGGTGACGATCGAGCTCGGAGCGGACAAGACAAGACTTCAGATCGAGCGATGGGGGATCGGGAAAAAGGTTTCAAAAGAATAAGAGGTGGATATGCTGCTAAAAACTTTTCGGGGGAAACTGCCTGCGGTTTCAAAAGACGCTTATGTTGCGGATAATGTAGTGTTAACAGGAGATATCGAGATCGCCGAGGATGCGAACATTTGGTTCGGCGTGGTGATGCGCGGCGATGTAAATTCGATCCGTATCGGCAAGGGGACGAATGTTCAGGATCTGACGATGGTGCATGCGGACTCCAACTGTCCGACAGAGCTTGGAGATCATGTGACGATCGGACACACTTGCATCATCCACGGATGTATCATCCATGACAATGTACTGGTCGGAATGGGATCCACGGTGATGAACGGTGCGGTGATCGGAAAAAATTCGATGATCGGAGCCGGCAGCCTCGTGACCGAAGGAAAGCAGATCCCGGAAGGAGTGCTTGCGATGGGTCGCCCGGCTAAGGTGATCCGTGAATTGACGCAGGAAGAGATCGCATCACTTCAAAAAGCTGTGCAGGGATATGTTGCGACTTCAAAGGTTTATTTGGAAGAACAAAAGAACAGATAGATATTAAGAGCCGGAGCGATCCCGGCTCTTTTGCGATATCCGGGAAAAGATCATTTCTTGAAAGAGGGTCACTTGATACTAAGGTTGTTATCCGATAATACTATTATCCAATAAGATCATCACATAAATGTATTTCTGTTTTGATGAAACAATGTAGTAGAGGGGGCTATTCCTTACAAGCTAAAAAATAAAAATGTCCACAAGTGGTCGCTCTAAAGGATATCAGTATAAGATCATCACATAAATAAAGTTCCGATCAAACGATGCAGCGGGGGACCATTCTTTACAAGCTATAAAATAAAAATGTCCACAAGTGGTCGCTCTAAAGGATATCAGTATAAGACTCTTTGGATCGATCCGATCCTCAGAATCCAAAAGAGACCGGGATCTCTTTGTCTAACGATATAGATCCTTTCCCGAATATGTAAATGTTTTTCTGTATTGACGCACTAACGGGAATATGTTATCCTACACGTAAGTTACAAATATTCGACTAATTATATTTATTCTTGAAAGGGGACTTGAAATGACAAAAATGAGGAGAAGATCATTCATTCTTGCAGTCGTGTTATTACTAAGCGTGATGTTCTCGGCTTTCCAAGCTTTTGCGGACGATCCGGACGAAGTTTCCGGCTCTGCGGAAAAAGGAGCAAAAGTAGAAGCGATCGCTAATGGAGCGGGGGATCCGGCGGCGACTTCGGATAAGCAGGGGACTGATGTGGAGACTACAGATCCTGTGACGGGGAAAGACGCTGAGGCGGATGAGTCTGTCGAGCTCAAGCTAAAGTCGGTGAAAGCTCTATTCAACGATCGCCAGCTGGTCAGAGTCGAGCTTGAAGAAGATCAGAGCAATGAGATCCGTATCTTGAATGGAAACAGTACTGCGGGTCTATTTGAAATAAAGCTCGAGAGATTCCTGAACGGAACCATTCAGGAGCAGGATAAGATCACATCGGTGTATACCGTTGTGAGGGACGGTGCCTTGGAATTGAGGCTGAGCACTACCACGGATTATATGATGAATAAGATCAAGATCAAATATGTGGGAGGATCTTCAGATAACCGATTGATGATAGGAGATCGACCGGTAAAGAATATGACGGAGTTTGTAGAACTGTACATCGATCAGTCGGAGTTCGTTTCTCTGGTCAAGTTGAAAGATGCTGTGGCTGCAAAAGGCAAACAGCTGAAGGAATTGATCATTACCGCAACGGAGGATCTGTATCCTTTGAAATCAGAATCGGAAACCCGGAACGGAGTTACGGGATTCTCGATCCGACTGAAAAGCAAGAAGAGCAAAGCGCTTTCTATAAGCAAACTCGAGTATGTGGAGGGAAAAGAGATCAAGCTGCAACTCGATCGGGATGTGATATATGGAGAGAGGTTCTCCGTGATCTACGATCCGAAGGATTCGAACATCTATGACCATCGGCTTCGTGAAGGCGGACCGGGAAGTAAAAAGTATATCGAAGGGCAAGTCCTTGACGTTGAAAATCTTGCCGAAGCGATCATTATCAATATAGAAAGATTCGATATTGCCCCATACAAAAAAGGCGAAGTAGGAACAGCGACGATCGAGCTTTCGTCCCAGCCGGAAATAGATTTCGCGAACTTTGTATTGGCAAAAGAAGACCTGATGATGGAGGGCGCGACCTTGGTCAGCGTCACACGGGATAATGAGAAGGATGATGTTTACATCATCCGGTTCAAAGATGTTAAAGTGGATAATAATGGGCTCATAGCACTCAAGATGGATAAATTGGGCTATAGACTGGAAGGTCAGCCGGCGACAAATATTACGATCATAGAGGAGAAGGAGCCGAAAGATCCTCCATCGACAGAGCCGAAAGACCCCGTACCGGATCCGCAACGACCTGCGCCGGACAAGGATCAGGACCCTAAAAAGCCGGAAGATACGGATCGATATCAAGGAGGCGGAGGTGCGGCGCGCTCAAGCGTAAGACCGGATAGCACATCTTCAACGATCAAAGAAGATCCTACGCCTAAAGCGGACCCTTCGGCGAGTAACATGGGATCAAAGATCGCACTGAAGATCGGTTCAAAAGAGTATCAGGTCCTTGAAGGCGACAAATGGGTCAACAAGAAGATGGATGTTGCACCGAAGATCCAAAACGGAGCGACTCTTCTGCCGGCGCGAATGATCGCTGATATCCTGGGAGTTTCCGTAAAATATGATGCAGCAATGAAAAAAGTAAGCTTTTTCTATAACGAAGGCAATGAAGCGGAATGGATCTTGGGCGAAAAGTTTATGACGGTGAACGGAGAGCGTTTGGATCTGACATCCGGAACTTTGATCGAGAACGGAAGGATCCTTCTTCCGATAAGCGATATGCAAAAAGCCTTTGCGAAGCTCGGGTCGGATGCAAAGATCGCATGGGATGCGGACGCAAAGGTCGTAACGATCGAGCCGTGATCCGTATCGCTAAAGGATAAAACGCCAAGTAAAAAAGAAGTGTCGGACGGCACTTCTTTTTTAGTATAAAACAAGGAAAGGGGTGCTTTGCAGAGCAGGTCCTGCGAAAAGGAATGTAAAGATTTTTGAAAAGGGCTAGCACAAAACGGAATATAAGACTATAATTATAAAGGAAGTGTCCGAGCGACGGGTGGAGTGTCTTGAGAAGGGTCTTTCATCTGAACGAAGGACGATATATCGAAGAGCGTAGAGCAGGAGGAAGAATGGAAGATCGTAACATTGCGTTGGAATTGGTACGGATAACTGAGACAGCAGCACTCGCGTCTGCGAAATTCATGGGTAGAGGAGACAAGAACGGGGCAGACGGAGCGGCGGTCGAGGGGATGCGTCGGGCATTTGAAAATGTGAATATCCGCGGAGAGATCGTCATCGGAGAAGGGGAGCTGGATGAGGCGCCGATGCTTTATATAGGTGAAAAAGTAGGAACGGGATACGGAAACAGCTTCGATATCGCGGTGGATCCGTTGGACGGGACTTCACTGATCGCAAAAGGGCTTCCGAATGCGATCGCCGTGATCGCGATGGCAAAAAAAGGCTGCATGCTCAAAGCACCGGATACATACATGGACAAGATCATCGTCGGTCCGAAGGCAAAGGGTGCGATCGACATTACAAGATCTGTCACCGAAAACCTTTTGTCTGTAGCAAGGGCGATGGGCAAACCGGTCGAGGAGCTGACGGCAACATTGCTGGATCGTGAACGTCATTTAGAGATCATGAATGAGATCCGCGAGGCGGGTGCTCGGATCAAGGTGTTCAACGAAGGAGATATTGCCGGCGGTATCGCTACATGTATGAAGGATTCCGGCGTCGATATCCTTTTCGGAAAAGGCGGCGCACCGGAGGGAGTGATCACCGCTGCGGCGGTCAAGATCCTCGGAGGAGATATGCAGGCGAGATTGTGTCCGATGAGCGAGCAAGAGGTCATGCGTTGCCGAGAGATGGGTCTATGTGATGAGGAAGTCAACAAGGTTTTGACAATGGAAGATCTGGTGACGGGTGATGATGTTTATTTTGCGGCGACGGGAGTTACCTCGGGGGATTTTCTGAAAGGGGTGATCTATCTTGGCGGAAACCGGGCGGCGACACAATCGGTCGTGATGCGGGCAAGTACCGGTACGATCCGATTTATCGATGCGGATCATCGCTTGGATAAAAATCAGATCCTGATCGACTTGATGAAAAAATACGGAAACAGATAAGAGGAGAGGTTATGAAAGACAGCTTGCCGGGACTGCAAAATGGTACGGATATTCGGGGAATAGCTTTGGAAAATGATGTAAGACCGGTCAATATGACAAATGATGATATCCGGGCGATCGCCGGAGGGATCTTGCGTTGGCTGATGTCAAGATCGAACAATAAGACCAATACTTTGCGTATTGCGATCGGTATGGATTCCAGAGTGACGGGACCGAAGATCAAAGAACTTTTGATGGAAGAATTTTCAAGACATTGTGTGAGTATCGTGGACTGTGGTCTGGCGACTACGCCGGCGATATTTATGACAACGATCTGGGAGGAATACTCCTGCAACTGCGGGATCATGATCACCGCGAGTCATTTACCCTACTATTATAACGGTCTGAAGATCTTTACTTCGGCAGGAGCAACGGAGAGATCGGACATCCGTGAGATCCTGACTTTTGCATCGGAGTGCTATGATTCTATAGAAGAGACGGAAGGAAGGGGGCAGGTCCGCACGATGGAGCTGCTGGAAGATTACTCGAACCATCTGGTGCGAAATATCATCAAGGCTACAGGGATGAGCAAGCCGCTGGAAGGGATGCGCGTGATCGTGGATGCGGGGAACGGATCGGGAGGTTTTTTTGCCTCCAAAGTATTGGCGACGCTTGGCGCAGACACGACAGGGAGCCGATTCTTGGACCCGGACGGAATGTTTCCGAACCATGAACCGAATCCGGAAAACAAGGAAGCGATGGAGTCGATCTCATCCGCCGTGCTGAAGCATCATGCGGACTTAGGCATCATATTCGATACGGATGTGGATCGAGCGGCGATCGTGACGGATGACGGGATGGAGGTCAATCGAAACAGTCTGATCGCCTTGATATCCGATATCGTTCTTCGGGAGCACCCGGGCTCCGTGATCGTTACAGATTCGATCACGTCGGATGGTCTCACCGAGTTTATCCATAGAAGAGGAGGTATCCATCATCGGTTCAAAAGAGGATATAAAAATGTGATCAATGAAGCGAAGCGGATCAATGCGGAAGGCGAGCGGATCTCTTGCCTGGCGATCGAGACCTCAGGGCATGCGGCATTGGCTGAGAATCATTTTTTGGATGACGGGACTTATTTGATCGCAAAACTTTTGATCGAGGCATCGCGTCTTCATCAAGAAGGGAAAAAACTTCAGAGCCTGATCCAAGATTTGAAACGACCGCAGGAGAGCGTAGAATATCGGATCGGGATCGTTGAGCCGGACTTTAAGGCGTATGGAGAAGGCGTATTGGAAAGATTTAGGACCTTTGCTCAGTCTCAAAACGGGTGGGATATCGTCTCGCCGAATTTTGAAGGAGTGAAGGTGAATGTTCCGTCGGGATGGATCTTGATGCGTATGTCGTTACATGAACCGGTGATGCCGGTGAACATTGAATTGGAAAACGGAGATCTTTTGGGCGAGGTCATCGACAAACTCAAAGATTTTGTAAAGGAGCAACATGGACTTGATTTCTAATGAAGAGCAAAAAACACAACGCGTTGATCAATATACTAAAGAAGAGTATCAGGAGCTGATCAGCGATGCGAATACAGCAACGGCGGAAGGTGTTTTGGAGATCCTGCCGGACGGCTTCGGTTTTTTGCGCGGAGAAAATTATCAATCGACGGATCAGGATATCTATATCAGCCCGGCACAGATCCGTCGTTTCAATATGAATACCGGAGATCGCGTCTGCGGTATCGTTCGAGAACCGAAGAATAGTGAGAAATTTCGAGCGATCATCTATGTCAAGTCGGTAAACGGGATGAGCCTGGATCATGCGATCCATCGAAAGGACTTCGATCGTCTCGTACCGATCTATCCGACGGAACGATTGGTATTGGAAAACCGTCGAGAGGATCTTGCTCCGCGGATCATCGATCTGCTCTCGCCGATCGGCAAGGGACAGAGGGGGATCATCGTTGCGCCGCCGAGAACGGGAAAGACCAGTATCTTGAAGAATATCGCCAACTCGATCCGCATAAACAATCCGGAAGTCGAACTGATGATCCTGCTCGTGGATGAGCGACCGGAAGAGGTCACCGATATTCGTGAGTCGGTGGATACCGATGTGATCGCATCGACTTTTGACCAGGATCCGTCCAATCATATCAAAGTGACGGAGATGGTCCTTGCCCGAGCCAAAGGGCTCGTCGAGATGGGAAAAGATGTCGTGATCCTGATGGATTCGCTGACTCGCTTGGCAAGAGCGTATAACCTGACGATCAATCCTACCGGGCGTTCGCTTTCCGGAGGCTTGGATCCCGGCGCTCTTTACGGACCGAAAAACTTTTTTGGAGCGGCAAGAAATATCAAAGAAGGCGGATCGTTGACCATCATCGCGACCGCTTTGATCGATACGGGCTCCCGGATGGATGAGGTGATCTTTGAAGAGTTCAAAGGAACTGGAAATATGGAGCTGGTGCTTGATCGTCGTTTGGCGGAGCGGCGTGTATATCCCGCGATCGATATCTATAGATCCGCCACCAGAAAAGAGGAACTTCTGCTGAGCACAGAAGAGCTGGAGGCAAGCGTCGGACTTCGGCGTTCGCTCAGCCAAAAACAATTGGTGGAAGTAATGGGAGATATCATCCCGCTTCTTAAAAATACGAAGGATAATAAAGAGTTTATCGAAGTGATCAAAAAAGTGTTGATCTGATCGCGGACGTTTTGAACGGATCGTGGAGGGAATGGAGCGGAACAGCTTATTTTTTGATGTTTACAATTAAGCGGATTCGTGATAGAATGTTATGGTAATTTTGACGGTAGGAGGTGTAAAAATTGAAAACAGCTCTATTAGTTATTGAAGTGGCAGTCAGTATCTTGTTGATCATCTCTGTGTTGCTTCAATCAGGAAATAAAGGGGGATTTGGCGTTCTTTCGGGAGCCTCGGACCAACTGGCGGGAAATCGATCCAAAGGAGCGGATTCCATCTATAAGAAGATGACGGCATTCCTGGGAGCGATATTTTTGGTGCTTTCGATTGCGTTAGTGGCAATATATTAATTAAACTTTGGGAGGAATCGTAATGGGCATGGTGTATTTGGCTCCGGTCGTAGGTATCGGTGCCTTGGTTTTTGCTTGGATGTTGACAGCTAAGATCAACAAGGTAGAGCCTGGAACGGATCGAATGAAGGAGATCTCATCCTACATTCATGAAGGAGCGATGGCATTTTTGACAAGAGAGTATAAAGCTCTCAGTATTTTTATCGTAGTATTGTTTGTCGTTCTTACGGTCGGGATCGATCTGATGACGGCGGTCAGCTTCCTGATCGGTGCATTGTTCTCGACTTTGGCAGGATTTTTCGGAATGCAGGTCGCTACTAAGGCGAATGTAAGGACCGCAAATGCTGCAAGAGAAGGTGGAATGAACAAGGCTCTTTCCGTAGCGTTCTCCGGTGGAGCGGTCATGGGGATGTGCGTTGTCGGTCTTGGTATCCTTGGTGTAGGAGGGTTGTTTGTTGCTTTATTCTACTTTATGGATATGGATCTGGTCGAGTCGGCAACGATCTTGACAGGATTTGGTCTTGGTGCATCATCTTTGGCTTTGTTCGGTCGTGTCGGCGGAGGTATCTATACTAAAGCTGCGGACGTCGGAGCAGACCTTGTCGGTAAAGTTGAAGCAGGTATTCCGGAGGATGACCCTCGAAACCCTGCGGTCATCG
>JAUMYO010000068.1:0-5116 GCA_030528605.1 Peptostreptococcaceae bacterium
TTGTGATCTTTTGAAGCGAATCGATCGCAATGGATGTCATGCCTCGCTCAAATTGAGATAAAAAACCTGTTGAAAGTCCCGTACGTTCGCTAAGCTCTTTGAGCGTGATCTTTTGTTCTTTGCGTCTGTTCTGTACCCTGCTGCCAATATCCGAATTATTCATACTTTGACCTATTCCCCCCAAATTTAAAGTAAAGATCTACATTTTCCCCGATTTCTCGACGACCGCATCCATCGCCCGGATCACTGCGGAGCGCATCCCTTTCTCCTCTAAAACCGCAACGGCTTCGATCGTGGTCCCTCCCGGTGAGCAGACCATATCTTTGAGTTCGCCCGGATGTTTTCCGGTCTCCAATACCATTTTCGCGCTGCCGAGCACCGCCTGTGCCGCAAAACGATATGCCTTGTCGCGTGCCATTCCCTGAAGGACCGCCGCATCCGCCATTGCTTCGATAAACATAAATACATAAGCCGGCGACGATCCGGAAACCGCCACCACGCAATCGAACAATTTTTCGTCAATTCTTTCTACCGTACCGAAAGTACCGATGATCTGTTCCAAGGTCGCATGATCTTCCTCCCGGATATTCCCATTCGGACAAATAGCGGTTACCCCTTCGCCAACCATCGCCGGGGTATTGGGCATCGTGCGAAGGATCTTTGTCTTTTTCCCAAGTCCTTCTTCCAAATACTTCAATGTTTTGCCCGGTGCGATCGAAACAAAGATCTTCCCCTCTCCAAACGGCGCAACCTCTTCCATCACCGCATCGTACATATTCGGCTTGACCGCAAGAAAGATCACATCCGCCGATCGAACGACCTCGGCATTATCCATCGTCGTATGTATTCCCAAGCGTGCCTGAACATCATCCAGGCTTGGTTTGTAACCGTCGCTTGCATAAATACTTTTCGCATCAACAAGCTTTGCTTTTAATATACTGACGATCATCGCTTTTGCCATGTTACCGCAACCGATAAATCCGATTTTTTTATTCATTTTTTCACCTCATCTTATTATTTTAGCAGAAAACTTCGAGGCGTGCCAGTAGCACGCCCCAAAAATATTAATTAAAACTTTGCTCGGTCCTTCCGATGATCTCATCCTGCAACGCCTTGCTCAAATTGTGGAAGTGATCCGAATACCCCGCGACCCGAACGATCAGGTCTTTATAGTTTTCCGGATGTTTCTGTGCGTCGATCAAAACATTCCGATCGATCACATTAAACTGAATGTGATGTCCGTCCATATTAAAGTATGCACGCACCAGATTCGCCATATGCTCCAAGCCCAGATCGCCCTCTACGACGGACGGCGTAAACTTTTGGTTGAGCAGTGTTCCGCCCGTTGCCAAGTGATCCATCTTCGAGCAGGATTTGATGACCGCTGTCGGTCCGTTCACATCCGCACCTTTTTCCGGAGAAATTCCTTCCGAAACCGGCAGATGTGCTTTTCGTCCGTTCGGGCTCGCCATCATCACCTCGCCGAAATATACGTGACAAGTGGTCGGCAGCATATTGATGCCGTATTTTCCTCCCTTAACATTCGGTCTTCCGACGACCATGCCGCGATACAGATCAAATACCGATCTCATAATATCATCCGCATAATCGTCATCATTTCCGTATTTCGGCGTTTTGTTAGTCACTAAATGATGGATCTCTTCGTATCCTTCAAAGTTGGCGTCCAATGCTTTTTGCAATTCTTCCATCGAGAATTTCTTCTTATCGAATACATTGTATTTGATCGCCGCAAGCGAGTCGGTGATCGTTCCGATCCCTACGCCTTGGATATAGTTGGTGTTATATTTCGCTCCGCCCGCATTGTAATCTTTACCCGATGTGATACAGCCGTTGGTCACCAGCGAAAGGAAAGGTACCGGCATATATTCCGCGTAGATCTTCTCGATGATATTGTTTCCTTCGATCTTCACATTGACGAAATACTCCACCTGCTTTTTATATGCTTCAAAAAATTCACCGTATGTTTCAAAATCTTTTGCATCGCCTGTCTTCGGTCCGAGCTGTTGTCCTGATACCTTGTCATATCCGTTGTAAAGTGTGAGCTCCACGATCTTCGGCAAGTTCAAATATCCGGTCAGGATATACGCCTCGTTTCCGAATGCGCCGGTCTCGACACAGCCGCTCGTTCCGCCGCGTCTTGCATCTTCCAACGATTTCCCTGCATTCAGAAGTTCCTGAACGATCGCTTCCGTATTATAGAATGCCGGTTGTCCCCAGCCTCTTCTTGAGATTTCGCATGCTCTCTTCAAGAATTTGTGCGGTGTCTTACGACTGATCTGAACATTGGAGCTTGGCTGGAGCAAACGCATTTCGTCCATACAATCCAAGATCAGATAGCTGACTTCGTTGACTCCGTCGCTTCCGTCCGGTGCGATCCCGCCGGTATTGATATTTGCAAAATCCGTATAGGTCGAGCTTTCTTTCAGCGTGATCCCCACCTTCGGCGGCGCCGGCTGATTATTGAACTTCACCCACAAACATTCCAAAAGCTCCAACGCTTTCTCGTCGTCCAAAATTCCGTTTGCCGTATCGTTTTTGTAGAAAGGATACAGATGTTGATCCAATCTTCCCGGACTGAATGCGTCCCAAGGGTTCAATTCGGTCGTTACACCAATGTGTACGAACCAGTACATCTGCAATGCCTGATAATACGTTTTCGGTGCATGTGCCGGCACAACGCGACAGTTTTCCGCGATTTGAAGAAGCTCCGCTTTTCTTTGCGGATCGGTTTCTTTTGCCGCAAGCTCTTGCGCATATTTCACATATCGCTCCGCATAGATGATGATCGCATCACAACAGATCTTCATCGCTTCCAATTCCTGCTTCTTGCTCAACGCTTCTTTATCATTGATAAAGTCTAACGAATCGATCTGCGCCTGCGCCTCCGCTTTCAGATCCAAAAATCCTTTTCGATAGAACACATCTCCGCCGACCGTATGCCCCGGTCCTCTTTGCTCCATAAACTCGGTAAAAATTCCCGCGCCGTAACACTTTTTCCACTCTTCACCGAGATTATTCAACATTTTGTTTCGGAGTGCTCGTTTCTCCCAGTAAGGAATGATCTCCTCCTCTTGGATCTTGCGATCATTATCGTTTACTTTAAAGAAGATAATATCGCGCGAATCCATGACGTTCATATCTTCCAATGTATGACAGCAAAGCTCCGGGAAAGTCGGTGCCGCCTGAGGAGAATCGCCTTTTTCTCCGACGATCAGCTCGTTGTCGTTAATACACAAGCTTCTGTTCTCCATAAAATGTTTGAATGCCAATGCTCTCATTTCAGGAATAGATACCGTTCCCTCATACATTTTGTAAGCATCCGTGATCAGTTTCGCACGCTCGATATAAATGTGCGGGATCGCTTCAACGCTCTGCTTTCTCAGCGATCGGACTCTTTCGTTCATTCCTCTGCTTTCCATACTAACCTCCAATTTTTACAGGTATATTTTTCCGTTCAAAAATATTTTTAAGCTCCTCCATCCGATCATCGCTCGGAGCTGAAAAATCCGTTCCCTCAAATTCCATATCGATACGATCGTATTTGCTCTCACCGATCGCGTGATACGGAAGCAAGCTCACCGTCTTGATATTGATTTCCCTGATAAGATCCGCGATCCCTTCCATATTTTCATCATCGCTGTTCACGCCCTCGATCACGGGGATCCGGATATGGATCTTGGCATTTCGCTCACTCAATTTCTTGAGATTATCCAATATGATCTTATTATCCTTTCCTGTCAACAAGCGATGTTTGTCCGGATCGATGTGCTTGATGTCATACAAAAAAGTATCCACATACGGTAACACCTTTTCAAAACGATCAAAGGACGAATAGCCGCAAGTGTCGATATTCACATTATAACCCATCCGATCACAACGTTTGAGGATCTGCAAAATAAAATCCATATCCTGTGTCATGACCTCTCCGCCGGACAAGGTAACGCCCCCATTGGATTGTTCATAAAACATCTTATCCTTTTCGATCTCCCGCATCACCTCGTCCACCGAGTAGAGCTTTCCCGCCTGCTCTCTCGCTCCGTAAATGCAAAACTCCACACAAGTTGCGCAAGCATCACATTTATCGCGCGGAACCGGATAGAATCCTTCTTTTTCGACGATCCCCTGCTGCGGACATTTCATTACGCATCGCATACAGGCAGCACATTTTTCTTTATTGTACATGATCTCCGCCTGATAAGATTGGCTTTCAGGATTATGACACCATTTGCACTCCAGCGGACAACCCTTAAAAAATATTGTCGTTCGGATGCCTTCTCCGTTATGTATTGAATATTTCTGTATATCCAGTATCAAATGCTCCATTTTTCCTCTACCTTATCATTCATCGACCTACTCGTATCTGCAAATATAGATCGTATCTTCCAAAACCTCTACGTCAAACGATCGATCGGCTTCCACCTCAAAGCTTCCGTGACTTGAAACTTCTTTAAGATCCGTTTCGTTCGGAAGTTTTACACGGAGTTTTCCGCTTGCCACAAACATATATTCCTTTTTCGATGTGGAAAATCGATATTTTCCTGCTTTCATTACGCCGACCGTCTGCTCTCCGTCCGAGTTTTGGAGTGCCATCGATTTCACATTTCCGGAAAAATATTCATTGACTTTGATCATAAAGCCTCCTTTTTGTTCATTTAAGTGAACACGATTTCCTTTTAAAGTTATGATATTTCATTTTTATGAATATGTCAAGTACATATCAATCTATTTTTTGTAAATCGGATCATATTTTTTATTTTTGTATGTATCATAGTTTATCGTTTTTGTTTTTTTGTTTTTGAATTTTTCCGACGGCACACGATAGATCTTTTTACTCGGTTACCCGATCCAAACAACATAAAGTTCAAAGAGGGATACGTTGATACACAGAACCGCTCAAAAAGAAGATCGAGCAGTTCGAGTAAAGTTTTAAACGGATCGATACTAAAACTCTTTTGACCTCATTATCCATTTGATCCTACGAGTATTCCTTCTATGAATGGAGCGATCTATCCATGATGGTTTCATATCGTCTATCGCCCGCATCGAATGAAGAATGACATTGTTAGACGAATACAAATAAAAAAGTTGTACTTAT
>JAUMYO010000068.1:5216-11347 GCA_030528605.1 Peptostreptococcaceae bacterium
CATCGAATGAAGAATGACATTGTTAGACGAATACAAATAAAAAAGTTGTACTTATATTAAATTGACGAATCAGAACCGTTCTATGTTTTCTAGCGGGTTGTCGTATCAGTATAACATTGCACTTTATAAAGATCTTTGCAACATGAATAGAATACAAAAAACCGAGTCGCATCCGACCCGGCTCTTTGACTTTTAGTTTTTGATTTTTGATTTTTGATCTGTAACAGCTCTTTGCAAAAATCCTATGATGATTTTCAGCTATGTTTTATTTTACTGAAAGAATGACGGTTTTTTCCGCAGCATCCCATCGGATCTCTTTTCCCTGTTCCAGACCTAACGCCTTGCCGATATTGCTGATCGACAGATAGATCCTTCCGCCTTGAAGTACCGGTAGCACATCGCTCTGTACCTTCTCGCCGTTCATTTGCATGGTCAAACTGTTTGTCGGAACGACGATTTGATTTTTGTCATTGCTCAGCGTTACCGTTTTTGTTTTTGCATCCCACGAAACTTTGAGTCCCAATGCCTCGGCAACATATCGAAGCGGAACCATCGTTCTGCCATCGCGAATAAACGGAGCGGCATCCATCACGACATTTTCGCTTCCTTTTTTCATCAGCTTGGAATCGATCGTCAATCGTACTTCGTTTGCCTCCGGAGTTACATTCGGTGCCGGATCTTTTTTCGGATCATTAGTCGTTGCGGTCGACTCACCCGGTCTTACGGAAGATCGGCTTGTGCCGCCGCCACCTCCGCCACCGCCCGTAGACGGAGCGACCGGCTTATCCTTGAGGATCGCTTTGACCTTCACATCGTTTTTCCAAACCACAAAAGTTTTTCCGTACAATTTATCATTCTCGTCAATTTGATCATCATCTACATCATAATACAAAATCATGTCCAATTCTTTTTTGGAGTCGGTAACTTTTACATCCACTTCGATAATATCATCATCTTTTAAATTATCCAGTTCCGTTGTACTACTTCTGTCTCCCGATTTGATCGTTACAGTTACTCCCTGCACTTGCTCGATCGTTACCTTACGTCCGCTCTCCAATTCGCTTTCCGGAGTAATACTCACCCAGCGATAAGTCCCAAAATTATTATTCAAAGTATCCGCATCGATCTTTTTTTGTAAAGCTTCATCACCAAGTTGTTCGCTTACAATAATGCTCGGATCTTGAACTTCTATCGTCGGAGCGGAGCTTAGAGCTTGAAAATCCGATTTTGAGAAGAATATCGAAGAATTTTTTATTGAAATGTTTTCAGCTTTTATACCGTAACTATTTTTATCTCCAAAAGCAATAGCTTGGGTATATCCGTTATTTTGAGTAAAATCAGAGGCATAGATTCCTGCACTGCGCTCTGTTCCTCCATTTGTTTTTGCGTATAATTCTCCTCCGTTTTGAGTGAAGGCTCCTTTTTCTACACAAAGCGCAATACTGGTATCTTCAGATTCTCCGGAATTCAGTTTTAAGTTTCCATCATTTTGAGTGAAGTTTTCAACATCCACTCCATAACTTACAGTTTTCGCACTTCCTGAAGATATTTCGATCTTTCCGGTTGAGTTTACAGTCAGATTTTTTGCCCAAATACCAAAACTACCACCTTTTGTAGATTCTCCTGAGTTGATTGTAAGTGTTTCCTCTCCTGTAATTGTCAAATCGACACGCTCATCGATCACATCATCATACATGTCAATCCCTCTATTATTATTGGTATCTCCTGTTACAGAAATAGAGTTTTTACCGATCAGCTCTATTGTTAAAGGAATACGACTGGATATTCCGTAATATTGACCCGATTGAACATCTGCACCATTGAGGGTCAATTTTTTTGAAGCCGGATCGTATTTAACGGTTGCTTCTCCATCATTAAGAATATTGTCTTTGTTTCCTTCAGAAATTTGTTGGTCTCTGACCCAGATCGGATAAACCGTTTCCGTTGGAGAAATTTTGACATGCTTGGTAGTTTCGCTATAAATATTCTCCCTGTCACCCTCCTGCAACGGAGACGAAGTATTTTCTGCAACTTCGATCTTAGGTCCCGGATAAATATACGGTTCTGTCTGACTGTCTGCTCTATTTTTGATCGCTTGTTTTTCCCCTTTTGCTGTCAGCGTTCCGTCATAAAGATACATCTCTTCAAAAGATGCACCATAACTTACGTGATCGTCAACATGCGTTCCCGCTGTCACAGTAACCGTTCCGCTATATAAAGTAAAATCTTTTGCACGGATACCTACACTGTTTCCTTGCGTCGCATCTCCTGCCGTAATCTCTAAAGAAGCTCCCTCTTCTGCAAAAACGGAAAGATTATAGTAACCATCTTGATCATTTCCTGTCGAGATCCCAATATTATCTTTGGTCGCACCCTCGGCTTTGATGGTGTTCGACCCGATCAGCTTGATTTTTAGATCCTGCTCTGCCCGAATTGCAATTTTATTATCGCCGTCTTGTGCCGTGATCGTTGCACCATTCAAAGTCAGGATATTCTTACCCGGATCATACGAAACGGTTCCGGTGATCCCGTCTCCTGTAACATTATCTTTGTTCTCGTCGGTAATTTGTACTCCTCCGACCCAAATGTCATATTTTTCATCCGCAAATGAAGAGATCGGCATCAGGCTCAATGCCATTACCACAGCGAGCAGCATGCTCAGCCATTTTTTTGTTTTTTTCATTTTTTCCTCCCATAGATTTCAATTTTTCATTATAATGATCGCCCATTACAATGCTTCCCATATTATACTACATCTTGTTTTTTTTTTGTCAACATTTATTTTCATTATAAATGTTGACAGTTTTATGCGGCAAAATTTTCAAGTGATCCGCTTTATGTTTACGATAGCGAAGACCCTTCTTCGGCATAAAAGATTTTAATAAAGAAGTTCGACGTTTTGCCCTGTATGGATGATGATACTATTATCCAATAAGATCACCGGATAGTATATTTCTGTTCTGATAAAATGGTGCAGCAGAGGGGGACCTATTCCTTACAAGATATAAAAAATAAAAATGTTGTCGATCGGATTTTCGTATTACTTATCCGCGCTTGTGGTATTTGACGGATAGTGATACAATAAAAATATATTTTTCGGGAGGTTTTTATGTCTGAGAAAAATCATGATCCGTTTCTTGTGTTTCTTTTGCGTATCGCGATCATTCTGACGATCATAGGCATCATCAAGTCGGTTTTTATCGAGAATGTTTCCGTTCTTCAAACCAGTATGAACGACACTTTGTATGAAGGAGATCTTCTACTGATCAACAAATTGGCAAAAAATAAATTGGAAAGAGGAGATATCATTATTTTCCGAAATCCGGATAAAAGAGACCCTGCCGATTATGAGTACTTTACAAAGAGAGTGATCGGTTTGGAGAATGATGTTGTAAAAATACAAAATGGAAAAGTGAGCATCAATGGCGAAGTGCTGTTAGAAGACTATGTGGATCCTAACAAAAATCAAACGAATGTGTCCGGAGAATGGACCGTTCAAGAGAACTACCTTTTTGTACTGGGTGATAATCGCGATAGTTCTCTCGATAGCCGTAAGTTCGGGACGATCCCGCAAGCCTATGTACTGGGTAAAGTTTTTTTGCGCGTCTATCCTTTTGAGAAATTCGGAAAAGTAGAATAGATCTTTGAAGCAAAGGATCTCATGGACAAGAAAGTCAGAGACCTGTTGATAACGATCATTTATCTACCTGTATCTGAAAACTCCCGCCCAATGGAGGAGCTCGATAAAATGGCAATACAGATCGGATATGCAAACGATAAAAAGAAGCCGATAGCTTGTCGTATCAAGTACAAACATGTCTAATACTATTATCCTTTATAACTATCACTTATGAACATCTTTATTTTTGATATTGTAAGGAATGGTATCACACCGCTGCGGCGTTCTATCGGAATGAAAAGATATCCGGGCGATGATCTTATTGGATAATAGCATAGATCGCTCGGTCTTATGGAAAAAGCACTCGATCTGATGACACGCTTTGATGTCATAAAAGAATAAAACATCCGGCAACAGCAGCATACGCTCTTATTGTTAGATGCTTTATTCTTTAAAATATACTTCTTTACGATGTCCGATAGCGAGTGCAAGAATGATCAATTCATGATCGTTGATCAAACAAATCAGGCGATAATCTCCTATTCGATACCTCCATTGCCCTTTTCGATCGGCAGTCAAAGCTTTTCCGATAGATCGGGGATCTTCACGATCCGCCAAATTTTTTGAGATCCATGAACGGATCATTTTTTGAGTAAACTTGTCCAATTTCTTAAATTCTTTTTCAAAGCGCGAAGTCGTTTCTATACGATATATCATAGATCCAATTCCTTCCAAAGTGCTTCGATCGGTCTGCTTTTCTTCCCGTCTTTAAGATATTCCTGATATGCTTCATCCGCAATAAGAATATCATATTCGTCTTCTATCCTCTCGAATAAAGCTCTTTTGAACGCTTCTCCCACCGAGATCGCATTTAATTTTGCATAGCTCTCCGCTAATGATTTTTCTTCTTTGCTTAGTCTGATCGAAAATGCCATGGTATCACTCCTTTCTTGTAGTACATTGTAGTGCATTTTAGTATATTGTAGTACATTTTTCATTTTATGTCAATGTATCCAAAATAATTCCAATCGCAGTTTTTGAATCATCGAGAGGATCATTTCAAAGCGACGATTTGAAAAATGATCCTCTTTTTTAGAGCAAAATATTCCTAACGCTTTTTATCAGCTAAAATTTATATATTTAATGAATCATCATTTGTATTTTATACCATTTGAATCGGATGATCGTATGGATCGATATCGGGATTCAGAAGAATATCCCGCATTCAAAAAGGACAGCCGATCGACTGTCCTTTGTTTTAAGTTGTTTGTAAGAATTTCTTACGACGGTTTCTTTTGGACCGCTATTAGTCCATGATGGATACTACAACGCCGGATCCTACCGTTCTTCCTCCTTCTCGGATCGCAAAGCGTAGTCCTTCTTCGATCGCAATCGGGGTGATGAGTTCTACTTTCATGTTGATATCGTCTCCCGGCATGACCATCTCTACTCCTTCCGGTAGGGAGATGTCGCCTGTTACGTCGGTCGTTCTGAAGTAGAATTGTGGTCGATATCCTTTGAAGAATGGGGTGTGTCTTCCGCCTTCTTCTTTCTTTAGGACGTATACCTGTGCTTCAAATTTTGTGTGTGGTTTGATGGAGCCGGGTTTTGCCATTACTTGACCTCGCTCGATCTCGTCTCTTGCTACTCCTCTTAGTAGGGCTCCGATGTTGTCTCCTGCTTGTGCTTGGTCGAGTAGTTTTCTGAACATCTCTACTCCGGTCACTACTACTTTTCTCGGCTCGTCGGTCAAGCCTACTACTTCGACTTCGTCGGATACTTTGAGTACGCCTCGCTCTACTCTTCCGGTCGCTACGGTTCCTCGTCCGGAGATGGAGAATACGTCTTCTACCGGCATTAGGAATGGTTTGTCTACCGCTCTTTCCGGTTCCGGAATATATGCGTCGATCTGCTCAAAAAGTTCTACGATCTTGTCTCCCCATGGGCAGCTTGGGTCTTCCAGTGCTTTTAGTGCGGATCCTCTGACGATCGGTGTGTCGTCTCCCGGGAATTCGTATTCGTTGAGGAGTTCTCTTACTTCCATCTCTACCAGCTCGAGTAGTTCTTCGTCATCTACCATGTCGCATTTGTTTAGGAATACGACGATGTATGGTACCCCTACCTGTCTGGATAGTAGGATGTGTTCTCTTGTTTGTGGCATCGGTCCGTCTGCTGCGGAGCATACGAGGATCGCTCCGTCCATCTGTGCCGCTCCGGTAATCATGTTTTTTACGTAGTCGGCATGACCCGGGCAGTCTACGTGTGCGTAGTGTCTGTTTGGTGTCTCGTATTCTACGTGCGATGTGGAGATCGTGATCCCTCTTTCTCTTTCTTCCGGTGCTTTGTCGATCTTGTCGAAGTCTACTGCCGATCCCAGTCCGTATCTTTGGTGTAGTGTCTTGGTGATCGCTGCGGTCAATGTCGTCTTCCCGTGGTCTACGTGTCCGATCGTTCCGATGTTTACATGTGGTTTGGTTCTTTCAAATTTAGCCTTAGCCATTTTATTTCCTCC
>JAUMYO010000069.1 GCA_030528605.1 Peptostreptococcaceae bacterium
CGCTTGTTCCGATCCGATGATCTCTTCTCCGGCATATATTATCCTTGCTCCCGGATAAACTTCAACAGCTACTTCCCGTAAACCATCATCCGTCGGATCGACTTTTTCCATCGTAAGCGTATGCGCTCTTACGATAACGGTAAAATTTTTATGTGTGTGCGATAAAGCTAGGGTATCCGCTTCCGTAAGCGTATAATCTTTTTGGATCTCGAAATCGATCTCGTAGATCTTGGGATTGATCTCTCCCATACTCGCTATTTTCTCCGCGATCGTATCGGAGCCTTCTTTGATCTCGATAACCATCTTTCTGCTTTCCGGTGCCTCTTGTGCCATTCCCGACATCGGCATCATCCCGATCACCATACAGACTGTGAGCATCATTACCAATAATTTTTTTCTCATTAGACCCTCCCCTAAAAATATGATTTTTTACAAAACCACTATACCTCAAATCGTTTTCTCCGTCAAGTCGATCATGGATCTTCCTATTTCTTTTTTTACGATCTGTACGCAGTTTGATCTTTGGGTCGGCATTATTCCATGGCGTGCATATGGTTGAGCGGTCCGCATCCTCCTCCGAGGTCCAGCCCGTCCCGGATCGCAAGCGCAACGTATCGTTTGGCATCACGCACGGCATCTGCGATATTTTTGCCCAGCGCAAGACCGCATGCGATGGCTGAGGAGAGCGTGCAGCCGGTGCCATGCGTATTGGGGTTTGGAATATTCTCGCCTTCAAAGAGGATCTCGCCTTTTTCGGTAAACAGAATATCGGTCTTGCTCTTCTCCAGATGACCGCCTTTGATCAGGATATCCGTGCCGATCTTTTGGCGGATCGCTCTGCCTGCGAAGATCATCTCGTCGATCGAAGCGATCTTTATGCCGGAGATCTTCTCGGCTTCGGAGAGGTTCGGCGTGATCAGGGTCGCAAGGGGCATCAGCTCTTCGGTCAGGATCTCATAGGCTCCATCGCCGATGAGTTTGGTGCCCGAAGTCGAAGCCCCGACAGGGTCGAGTATGATATTTCGTGCACGGTATTTTTTGAGTTTGTCGACCAGGACACGAATGCTCGGGGCATCGGGGATCATGCCGATCTTGACGGCATCGGGCGGCAGGTCGCTCCAGACCGCATCGAGCTGCGCCGCGATGATGTCGCAAGGGACCGGATGGATCGCCGCAATGCCCAAAGTATTCTGCGCGGTGATCGCGGTGATGACGCTCATCCCGAACACTTTGTACATGGTCATGGTCTTGAGATCGGCTTGGATCCCTGCGCCGCCGGAGCAATCCGATCCGGCAATGGTGAGTACTTTTTTTATCATATTTGCTCCTCAATTCTATTAAAAACAGCCGGGTCGCTCTTTTTATTAAAAATCGAGCCGCTCACCCGTAGGCAAGCAGCTCTTCTCGGTTCTTTCCTTTTTCAAGATCACATCCGCCGGCTCGGTCTTTTGCCAAAGCGCACCGAACCGGTCAGAGGTTTTGAATATCCTCGCCGATATCGGTATCGACGGATCTCGTGATCCTGATGATCTTCTTCTATAGCTCAAGATCCATAGCGGATCCGGTGCTCTTGTTCGTCAGCTATGACAGTCCCGGGACTCCATCCGGGGCTATTCCGCCAGTTTGATCTTTTCGCCGCTCAAAATACGGTTGGTCGTACGCATCGCACACATTTTTCCGCACATCGTACAGCTGTCTCTTTCGCTCGGCGGTTTGGATTCAAAATATTCTCTTGCTTTCTTCGGATCCAGCGCGTAGGAGAACATCTCTTCCCAGTCGATCCTTCTTCTGGCATCGCTCATCTTGTTGTCGATATCTCGCGCGCCTTCCAGCCCTTTTGCGATATCGCCGGCATGCGCTGCGATCTTGCAGGCGATGATCCCGTCACGCACATCTTGAAGATCCGGCAGTCGCAAATGCTCCGCCGGTGTCACATAGCATAGGAAATCCGCGCCGGCACTTGCCGCTACCGCACCGCCGATCGCGGATGTGATATGATCGTAGCCCGGCGCGATATCGGTCACGAGCGGTCCTAACACGTAGAACGGTGCTTCGTGGCACAGTCTTTTTTGCAGGATCATATTGGCAGCGATCTCATTGAGTGCCATATGTCCCGGTCCCTCGATCATGACCTGCACATTCTTCTCCCATGCACGTTTTGTCAGGATGCCCAGCTCGATCAACTCGGAGATCTGCGCGGCATCGGTGCTGTCGTGGATGCTTCCCGGACGAAGCGCATCGCCCAGCGAGATGGTAACATCATATCGGTAAAGGATATCGAGCAGACGGTCGTAATGCTCGTAGAAAGGATTTTCGTTGCCGGTCATCTCCATCCATGCGAAGAGCAAAGAACCTCCGCGCGATACGATATTCGTAAGTCGATTGGACGCTTTGAACCCTTCGACCGCTTTACGGTTGATACCGGCATGAATCGTCATAAAGTCCACGCCCTGCTCGGCATGGTATTCCACGACCCGGAGAAAGTCATCCGCCGTGATCTCTTCCAATTCTTTTTCTAAGTACCCCACCGCATCGTACATCGGTACGGTCCCGATCATCGCCGGAGAATAATCGATCAGCTCCTGTCTGAATTTGTTGGTCTTTCCGTAGTTTGAAAGATCCATGATCGACTCGGCTCCCAGCTCGATCGCCGTCTTTACTTTTTCAAATTCTTCTTTATAGTCCGGGCAGTCTCCGGATACGCCGAGGTTGACATTGATCTTGGTCTTGAGCCCTTTGCCGATCCCCTCCGGACTGAGCGACTTGTGATTGATATTTGCCGGGATGGCGATCTTTCCCTCCGCAACATATTGCATCAATCGCTCGATAGGCATATTTTCTTTTTCCGCAACGATCTTCATCTGCTCGGTCACGATCCCTTTTTTTGCCGCTTCCATCTGTGTTTTGTAACTCATTCTGTCGTCCTCCTAAAATAATTTTTACCGACATCGGTCTTTCGATATCGCAAGATCCGCTCTGCAACCGATCCGCAAACGATCGACCTTTCGTGTCTTTTCAAAAAAACTTCGGGTACCGTATGTAGCGGGATAAAAAAAGCGTCCGAAACGGACGCTACTTTTTCTGATGATTCCCTACGTTGGCATTATCCAAATCAGGTACGGTCGAAACGATCGTTTCCTCTCAGCCTGCATCCAAGCTCCCGAATATGATTTGATTATATCGGAGGCGAAAGGCTTTGTCAAGCGATCCGCACCCAAAGGTCGTGTCAAGTTGTTGTGGAGTTTTTCAAAGCATCATCGGATGCTCTTTTCCGAAGATCCTTCTCAGCGTCCTTTAGACGTGTTACAATAAGAGAGATGACTGTGCGTGCCGCTTGGCAAAATCCCTATCGAAGGAGGATCTATGGAACGAACCAAAAAAATGCTCAGAAAATATATCAATACGCTTTCGATGATCTACATCGAAGCCGCACATCGTGTGCTCGGCAACACCTCGGTCTATATCGAGTATTCGGTAAACAAGGGGCTCTATACGGAGATCAAGGGCATCGACCGATTCACGCCCGAGCTCGTTGCTCAGCTTCGCGCAGAAATGGGCGATCTGATCGGACAAGGGCTTCCGATCACGAAGACCACGGTCAGTCGGGAGGAAGCGATCGCCGTTTTTGAAAAACAGTCCATGATGGACAAGGTCCGCGTGCTTTCGACCGGCAAAGTCCCGTCCATCCCGCTATACCGCATCGACAAGACGGCATACAGCTTTTTGGGCGGTACATTCGATCGAACGGATGAGATCACAAATTTCGCGCTCGTACCGATCTCTCGCGGGCTCGTGCTGGTGTTTCCTCATGTCGGCAACGGACTGGATTACGAAAATCAGGAAAAGCTGTTCAGTATTTTTCGAGAGTCGGAGGACTGGGCAAGGCTGATGGCGATCAACAATGCCGGCGATCTGAATCTGGCGATCCAAACAGGAAAGATCGGCGATATCGTACGCATCTGCGAGGCACTGCACGAGAAAAAGATCGCCTATATCGCCGATCGGATCCAGGCGAAAAAAACCGCAAGACTGATCTTGGTCGCGGGACCTTCTTCGTCCGGCAAGACGACTTTTGCCAAGAGATTGGGCATCCAGCTTCGTGTACTGGGCAAGCATTATATCACCATCGGGATGGATGATTATTTTGTCGATCGCGACAAGACACCGCTCGGAGAGGACGGCAAGCCGAATTTCGATTCGATCGCTGCGCTGGATATCGATCAGTTCAACGAGGATCTTCAGCGGATCATCCATGGCGAAGAAGTCCGGATCCCGAGTTTCAATTTTATCACCGGCAAGAGAGAATATATCCACGATCCGATCCGGATCGACCGGGATACCTATATCATCGTCGAAGGGATCCACGGTCTGAACGATGCGCTGACCGCCTCCATCCCGGCGGATGAGAAATTCAAAGTCTATATCTCCGCACTGACACAGCTGAATCTCGATGATCACAATCGGATCGCAACGACCGATCTTCGATTGATCCGCCGCATGGTGCGAGATATCAGGACACGCGGCTACGATGCCCAAAAAACGCTGGAGATGTGGACCAATGTCGTCCTCGGCGAAAATATCAATATCTTTCCGTACCAGGAGAATGCGGATGTGATGTTCAACTCATCGCTCATTTACGAGCTTTCTTTCCTCAAACGACATGCCGTGCCCGTGCTCTCGGAGATCCCTTCGGACAGTCCGTATTATGAGGAGGGCAAACGACTGCTCACGCTGCTTCAATTCTTCAACAAAGCAGGCGATGAGCGTGCGATCCCGAACACTTCCATCATCCGCGAGTTTATCGGCGGGAGCTGTTTTGAGCATTAGGATCTTTAAGATCTTATCGAAGGCATTCTTGGTCTTCATTCTTTGTTCGATGCGATCGACAGTATGCGAAACGACCGATACTTTGACTCTCGGAAGCATCCTCTATGGGGATCGGATCGATCCGATAAGAGCAAATAGATCGTATCCTATCATCCAATCAGATCATCCCATAAATACAGCTCCGATGAAACGATCCGGCGATGGGGCAGCATTCCCTGCAAGATATAAAAAATAAATGTTGCCAGGCGGTGCTTCTAATACTATTATCCAATAGAATAAGCATATCAACATTCCGTCCTAATGAAACGACGAAACGGGCGGGGGCATCGTTCCATATAAGCTATAAAAAATAAATGTTGTTAAGTGCCGGTTCTAAAGAATAATAGTATAAAAGGATGTCCGCATTAGTATGATGATGTTGTCGAATGCCGGCTCTAAAGGGTCGCAACTGCCAAAGATCGCTGCCATCCGTCACGATCGGACACACCGAAGAAAGCCCCTTGCATATCGGATGCAAGGGGCTTTGTGCTAACGATCGACATCATCGCTCGATCTCAACGGATCCGCTTGATCTGCCGTTTCGGATATCCGTCTTCGGACTTTAGAAAACGATCTGCGGATATTTCTCACGGATCACTCGGAACGATTCGGCGATCTTTTCTTCCGAGCTGTGACGATCCTTTCGGAAGTAAAATTTGAGCTTTTTGCCGTCTTTTTTGTAGATCTCAAAGAGACCCCTCGTCTGAGATCCTCCGTAGATGATGAAGTGCTCCATGATATATTTGATCTTTTCGACTTCGGCAAGATCGACCTCCTGATATCCGAATCGGAATGTGATCAGGTGATCTTTGTAGATCGCCAGACAACTTCTCTCGTCATAGAAAGAAGCATCCTTTCGGATCAAAGACAGATCCTTCGCCAGTTCAGGGTATCTTTCAAACAGCGTGTTGAAGAAGCTTTTGTTTCTGCTCACACGGAGGATGCCCATGCCGGCAAAAAACGCTCCGAACAAAGCCGCGGCACCGACCCCTGTCATAACACCTTTTCTTAGCGACCGCACCTCATGGGATGAAAGAAATTCATTCTTTTCGATCTGTGCCTTATCCTCCGGAGGGATCCCCAAGCTGTTTAGAACATCGGATACTTCACTGTGGTGGCTCGGGATGACCTTTGCCACGATCTGAGCCGGCTCCTCCGCCAAAGATCTTTGCCCATCGGCTAAAGAAGCAAGCGTCTTATCCGATCGATCCGCCTCCAGCATCAATATGCCATATCCCGTATCGACAAAGTAGAGCACCACATTTCGATCCCCTGTTGAGATCGGTTCGCTGATATCATAGATCTTCGCGACCAGTACCGGTGCATCGCTCTCACCGTAGACCCTTCCCTGTCGGATATAGAAATTCGGATCGGCAGCAGAAGTCACCAAAGCACCGGATCCCGCTGCGACCGACAGGATGATCGCCGCCGTGATGAATACACCGACCGTCCCTTTCAATATTTTTCTCTCCATCTGTTCCCCTTTCACTACCGAAAACGATGTCCGGTAAAAATTTTTACGAGGATATCATAACATATTTATTAAGTCACTTCAATAAAAAATATTTCTTAAACATTTGAATTTCAATAGTTTCTCTTATCAACAAACCGGAGACTGCGCAAAAAATATCTCCGGTCGCTAAGGTCATGCTATTGTGAGATATCCGCCTGATACCGAGATCCGATAAGAGCAATTAGATCTTATCCTATCATCCAATAAGATCATCACATAAATACAGCTCCGACGGAACGATCCGCCGATGGGGCAGCATTCCCTACAAGCTGTAAAAAATAAAAATGTTGCCAAGTGGTGCTTCTAATGGGATATCCGTATTAGTATGATGATGTTGTCAGATGCCGGCTCTAAGAGATCCGCATAAGATCCCGATCATGTTCTTCCGGTACGGATCGATCCTCCTAAGGGATCCCGGCTGCGATCATTCGGAGCGAAAGTTATCGTTCGTAGCTTGCAAAATGTTTTTTGAGGATCATCGAGCCGAGATATGCACCGATAAAGGCGAGTACGAAGGTCACCGCGATCGCGGAGACCCCCATCATCCCTTTGGTCACGGCGATCATCCGGTCCATCTGCTCCGGTGTCTGTCCTCGCGCGATCCATTCGCTGCGATAAGCGTCAACGAAGAACCATACCGGCAAGATCCCGCCGAGTGCCTGCCCGACCTGCATGAGCCCGAAGCTCACCGCGATCTGTAGTGTCGACGGTTCGTCCCGAGAAGAAGTGATCAGATCCGCAAGGACCGCCGTGACGATCGTCGTAACGATCCATGGCAGGTAACCTGCTCCCATCAGCGCAAAGACCCCCATGACGATCGCGGAAAGGATCGTGAATTGCCACATCTTGCCCAGTTTTTTTGCGATAAAATAAATGATCGTTCCGCCAAGCAGTCCGAATATCCCCGGACTGATCGCATGACCGTATGCACCAAGAGGCGCGATCAACATCATCACACCCATATACAAGGCGAAATACAGACCCGTGATGATCGCTAAGAACACAAAGTCTTTGGTCTTTAATTTTTTATTTCTTTTCATTGCGTATGCTCCTTTTCCATCTCTTCAAAAATTTTTTGGACCTTTGAAGCGAGATCTTCCCCCGCCGTAAGATCTTTTTTGATCCGACCGTCCTCCAAAAAAACGATACGCCCCGCCACCCTGCGTATAAATTCATGATCATGCGAGATCACGAGGATCCCATGGTCCGTGGAGAGCTTTCGGATCAGCTCCGTGACCCTCTCCATCGATTGCAGGTCCAGTCCGGAAGTCGGCTCGTCAAAAACGATCACCTTTGCCGGTGATACATAGGATGTTGCGATCTGAAGTCGCTGCTTCTCCCCGCCCGACAGATCGAACGGATGTCGCTTTCTGAGCGGTGAAAGATCGACCATGGATAGGACTTCGTCGATCATTTCTTCCGAAACTTTCCGAGGCGTGATCCTCAGCTCATTTTCCACTGATGTCCCGAATAATTGATAATCGGAATCCTGCAATATGAACAATGACAGTCCTTCCTGCTTTATCTCACCGCTGTCCGCCTTTTCCATCCCACAGATCAGTTTTGCCAATGTCGTTTTGCCCGCCCCGTTGCGCCCGACCATCGCCACCACTTCGCCCCGATGAACGGACAGGCTGACCTTGTGCAAGATATTTCGATAACCGATCTCTCGGATCGACAGCAACTCTTCTCCGACTTCCTGTTCGATCAACGGATGATCTTGCTCGAAAAGGTCGAAACTCCTCGCTCGATATGCCGAATCCTTGAAGCCCTGCTCCGAATAGATCCCTTCGACCTCACCGTCTTTGAGCAGGATCACCTTATCCAGACGGTCCTTGAGATAGTAGTAGCGATGATCCGCCACGATGACGGTGTAGCCTTGTTCCTTGAGCTCGCTGATATATCGCCCCATCCGCATCGTCATCGCATAGTCGAGATTGGAAGAAGGCTCATCGAAGATCAGGATCTTCGGTTCCATCGTCAATGCACAGGCGAGGCTGAGCAGCTGCCTCTCACCGCTTGAGACCGTAAAGATATCCCGGTCCATGATCTTGTCGATACAAAACATCTCGCCCAGCGTTTTCATCCTCGCTTTCATCACTTCGACCGGAACGCCGTAATTTTCCATCGCAAAAGCGAACTCGCTGCTCGTATTGGTCGTAAAAAACTGACTTCGCGGACTTTGGAATACGCAGCCCACTTCTCTTGCGATCTCATCCATCGACATTTCTCGAATATCCTTTCCGCCAAGATGGACCTCGCCCGTCAACTCTCCGTCATACAGATGCGGGATCAGCCCGTTGATACATTTTAGAAGCGTCGATTTGCCCGATCCTGAAAGACCGGTGATCAAAACGACCTCTCCTCTATCGATCGTAAAGTCGATATCTTGCAAGCTGATCTTTCTACTATTTTCATAACGAAAAGATACTTTTGAAAACCGGATCATCCGATCACCCCCTCGCACCATGCCGTCAATACCGCTCCCAGTATGAAAGCCATCGAAACCATCGTGTCGTACCAATGCCAACCATATTCAAAAATGCTCGTCCTCCGACAGGGTGAATCGATCCCCTTGGTCAAACCGGCGGCAGTCAACTCCTCCGCCAACAAAGCGCACCGAAAAAGCTGCGGTGTGATAAAATAGGAAAAGCTTTGGATCGGTCTTCTCCACGAAAATTCGATCCCGCGTAGCCGCATGCAGTTTTTGATCAGGCGAAACTCTTCCCGAAAAGTCGGTATGTAACGGATCGCTATCGTGATGGCGATCACCATTTTTCTCGGAAGATATACCGCCTGAAGCGAGGACAGGATCTCGGAGGTATGATAATCAAAGAAAAGCATCGATCCTATCATCAGCATCGGGATGAACCGATAGAATATAAAAAATGTCATCGCCATAAGATCCATAAAAGCGTTCCCAAACTTGATGCTCTCCATCGCCAAAAAGCCCAGTACGACAAATGCGATCAGAAACATAAACCATCTTCGCAGCTTCCCGTAGTACAGCAGCAACAGGCTAGCGAACCCGAACAAAAAAGGCTGGATGCGATCGCTTTTGATCACCAGGACCAACAGGGGTATCAGCAGGTTGATCCCCAGTAAGACCAGGGCATTTATTTTTACTCGCTTATTCAAGATCTCCTCCTTTGACCTTATAAAAAAACAACAGATCGAGCTTCGCTTCTCTTAGAAGATTTTAGAAAACATTCAATTTAATCATCGGTTAGCTCTTGCTAACGTTATTCTACTCCTCTCCCTTCGATCTGTCAACATCGGGATCCCCGTTCGACCGGATCGGATGACGACCCGATCGCTCAAGCGCATCAAAAAAAGCGGCATGGCAGCCGCTTATGATCTCATCTTTTACGATCATTCTACAGGACCGGAATTTAATACTGAGAGCCATTTGATCGTATCGATCCGGTCCCTATGGATGATACTTCCCGACATTCGTCGGACTACCGCATCGACCGGATCGAGTAAAGGATCGAAAGTCCCTCTGTGCTTTCTGTCGGGTTTTCGTATAACATCGTTATCGTTTGTAGGAAAAAAATCTATTCGTCCAAAATCTTGATCCGATAGACTTCTCCGAGCTCGCCCGGATCCGATCTTTCGGGTCCGGTCACGTTGAGCGAGCCGTCAAACCAGACCTCGACTTTTTTATGCAAAAGATCTTCGGTCGTTACGATCTTGTCCTGATAATGCTCCAAATCATCCACAGGGATCCGGATCGGTTTTATCTCCCCTATTTTTTGACCTCTGAAGATCCAAATAAAATCTTCCGGTACATCGACGACATCGATCAGCAGATGACCCTCCGTAACTTCTTTTACCTCTGCCGTAAAATGCGCCACCCGATCCGGCATGTTTTGTTCTTCGATATCCACGCTTTGGAAAATATGCCATTTTTTATCGATCTTTACAAGGATGTACCTGTTGTCTCCACTGTATTGATACGAATACCCTTTTCCGAAGTTCGACTCATTGTCTTTTTCAGGCATCTTCGTTGCAGCAACGGAGCTCACGATCTTTCCGTCCGCTGTTCCGCACTTCAGGCAACTGTCGACATAGCCGGTATCTTTGTATAACTTCCCTTTCACTCGGATCATCGGCGGAAAAACAGATTCCACCGGCTCTCTCGTCTTTCCGGAAGGATCGATCGGATCCGTTCCGTTTTGTCCGGGTCTTGTACAAGCCCCCAAAACCAGGATCAACACAAAGAAAATAAACATCCATCGATAGGTCCTCATGCTTTTTCTCATCCCGATCACCTCCTAACATCGACCGGATCTCTACAAAGAGTCTCTTGGGATCAAGTGTTATCGCTCCGACCCCAAAAATGCCAAAAACGCTTCGACCTGTTTTTCCAACAGATCTTTGATCTCTGTCGATCGCAGCTTCCCGTTCTCATCCAGCTGATCTTTGATATGCGGTATCGCCACGCGCGGTCTGTTCATCACCTGCATATCCAGGATGTTGAGCAAAGTGATCAGATGATTTCGAGAACCGAGCGTTCCCGACATCCCGATCGTCGCTCCGGATACTGTCGCAGGCTTTTTCGACAGAAGCGGATCCTTTCCCGGCACGGCACGCGATAGCCAGTCCAAAAGATTTTTCAGCACGCCGGGGAAAAAATGGTCATACTCCGGATCAAAAAACCAGATCCCGTCCGCAGACTCTACCGATGCGCGTACCCGAGCCACGCCATCCGGCACGGGCGTTTCGATATCTTCGTTGAAAAAAGGAACATCTTGATAATCCAATATCTCCAATTCCGCACGCTCTCCGATCAGCTCCCGGACCAAAAGAGCAAGCTGTTTGTTATAAGATCCTTCTCGAAGCGATCCGACGATCGCCAATATTTTTTTCTTCTGCATTCTTTCCACCTTTCTTCGATCTTCACGGGTGATGTCAAAAATGTTG
>JAUMYO010000070.1 GCA_030528605.1 Peptostreptococcaceae bacterium
TGATTTGATCTTATTATTGATCTTAAATTCTTTTTCATAGTGAACAGCCAATTTCCCGAGTACTTCGTCCATCTTACCGGTCATCTCTCCCGCAATGATCATATTGATCATCAGCGGAGGAAGCATATCGTCATACTTGGTCAAAGATCTTGAGAAGACCGTACCTTTTTGTACATCATACGAAATATCGACCAGTGCTGTCCGAAGTTTTCTATTTTCGGTCTGTGTTGCCAAAACATCCAGTGCATTGATGATCGGCATCCCGGCTGCCAGCATGATATTGAGCTGTTTACAAAAGATCGCGATATCTTTTAGGCTCGGTTTTGGGTTCAAAAAGTCAAACTCACGGATATCTTTTGCCCGATCTTCCAGCTCTTGGATCATGATCGGACGTTTTCCTCTTTCTTTGATAAGGCGGATGACATCTTCTTTGCTTCCGGCAACCAATGTTCCGGATGATGTCACTCCGTTGAAATCGACTTCTTTGTATCTATAACTAGGCATCAGATCACCCCAATCTGTTTGTTGACAAATTCAATATCCACCGCATATTTGCGCAGTGTTTCCAAAGAAATATAGCCACTCATATAAAGATTGATCAAAGAGCCGTCCATCGTCACCATACCGTATTTCGCACCGGTTTGGATCTGAGTTTGGATCTGTGGTGTTTTCGCTTCTCGGATCAGGTTGCGGATCGCCGGTGTCGCGATCAATATCTCCAGTGCGACCGTTCGCCCCTTGCCGTCCGCTCGAGGAACGATCTGTTGCGATATGACCGCTTCCAGAACAGTGGATAACTGCAATCGAACCTGTCCCTGCTGATCTGCATTAAACGCATCGACGATACGATCTATGGTTTTGGCTCCTCCTATCGTATGGAGTGTTGACATCACCAAGTGACCGGTCTCAGCCGCCGTCAGTGCGGTCGCGATCGTCTCAAGGTCACGCATCTCACCGACTTGAATAATGTCCGGATCTTGTCGAAGTGCTGCTCGAAGAGCTCCATCAAATGAGTTGGTGTCGGCTCCAAGCTCGCGCTGATTGATAACGCAATTGCCATGTCTATGCAAATACTCGATCGGATCTTCGATCGTAATAATATGTTCTTTCCGATTTTTGTTCATATAATCGACCATTGAAGCCAAGGTCGTTGATTTTCCGCTTCCCGTAGGACCTGTCACAAGGATCAGTCCTCTTTGTTTCATCGATAAGTCCTTGAGGATACCCGGAAGTCGGAGCTGTTCCATCGAAGGGATCCTGTCATTTATCAAACGAAAAGCTAGATTATACGAGCCTCTCTGGCGATAAGCATTGACCCTGAATCTCGCCTTGCCTTCCAAAGCATATGCAAAGTCGATCTGTCCGTCTTCCTGAAGTTTTTTCCATTGTTTTTCATCGATGATCGATCGCACGACCTGGAGACCTTGCTCCGGTGTGATCGGCTCCACATTGAATTTCTGTAGTCGTCCATGCTTTCGGATCACCGGCGGACTGTTTGTCGCAATATGCACGTCTGAGGCATCTTCGCTCAAGGCGATCTCCAAAATCTTATCAATTGCCTTCATCTTCTCTCCCTACTGATCTACACTATATGTGATCTTTAACATTTCAGAAACTGTCGTGACCCCTTCTCGAATAAGATCGATACAAGTCTTATTCAACGTCTTCATCCCTTTTTCGATCGCTTTTTCCTTGATCTCGTCGATCGCATGACCTCTATCGATCATTCGCCGAATCTCTCTATCCATTACCAGGATCTCGTGGATCGCGATACGTCCGGAATATCCCGTCCCGGAACAATGATTGCAACCGATGCCGCGGTACACTTTGTCAATACCTTCTTTCCGAAGGATCGCTTCCTCTTCTTCGCTCGGCTCAAATTGTTGTTTGCACCTTGGGCATATCCTTCGTACCAGTCGCTGAGCGATGACCCCTACTACAGAGGAAGATACCATGTAACTTTCGACTCCCATATCGATAAATCGCGAGATCGTACTCGCCGTATCGTTTGTGTGAAGCGTTGAAAGGACCAAGTGTCCCGTGATCGCCGCTCTTGTCGCGATCTGCGCCGTCTCTGCATCTCGGATCTCTCCGACCATTACAATGTCGGGGTCCTGACGCAAAACGGATCGAAGACCCGATGCAAATGTGAGTCCTGCTTTGGGATTGACTTGAACTTGATTGATCCCTCCCAATCTATATTCGACGGGATCTTCTATCGTGATAATATTTTTTTTGATGTCATTCAGCTCTCTTAATACAGTATATAATGTAGTGGATTTTCCCGAACCTGTCGGTCCGGTCACCAGAATGATCCCTTCCGGCGCTTTGATGATCTTGTCAAAGCGTTCCAAATTGTATTCGGTAAATCCGAGCTGCTCTTTTGTTACCGAGATCGCATTTCTAAAAAGAAGTCGCATTACGACTTTTTCGCCATATACTGTAGGAAGTATCGATATCCGCAGATCCAAAGCGATCCGATCGACCATCGTTTCGACTCGCCCGTCTTGTGGAATACGTCTTTCTGCAATGTCCAGCTTACTCATGATCTTGATCCTGGTTACCAATGCCAAATGAGTTTTTCTCGGCATCACCATATTTTCGATCAATTCCCCATCGACACGAAAACGAACTCTTACATTTTTTTCAAACGGTTCGATGTGGATATCGCTGGCTCTCATTCGAGCTGCCTGCAAGATCATATTGTTTACCAATCGAACGATCGGTGCATTTGCCACATCATTGTTTTCCTCTACCGATTCTTCGATATCTTCGGTCTGAGAGTCAAACTCTCTTACTGCTTCTTCCGCAGTATCCGATGATGTGTAATATTGATTGATCGCTTTTTGTATGTCAGTCTTGGAACTTATTACAACTTTTACAGTCAACCCGGTGATCACCTGAACGTCATCCACCGCCAAAACATCCAGCGGATCTGACATAGAGAGGATGATCTTTCCTCCTTCAATGTCCAGCGGAATAATATTATATCGTCTGGCGACCGCCTCCGGGATCACCCGGACCGCCTTCGGATTGATAACATAGTCATTCAAGTTAACATACGGGATTCTCAGTTGGGCTTCGAGCGTTTTCAGAATGATGTTTTCATCGATATAGTCCAACTCGATCAAAACTTCACCAAGTTTTTTCTTATTTTCTTTTTGAGCTTCCAAGGCTTTTGTCAATTGTTCTTGAGAGATCAGCTTGTAGTTCAGTAGAATGTCTCCCAGCCTTTGTTTTCTTCGCATGATGCCCCCGCATTTGAATTTTTGCTTTTAGTTGTATTTGCAAAATAAAATCCGATGCTTATGATTTAAATAAAATACCTTTCAACTGCTCGGACTTACTGGTCATTATATTTTATTTGTAAATTTGCTTTAGATATAAATGATCCGTTTTTATAATAGATTGTCGAAGAAATAGATCATAGATGCTTTTTGATTTCTCCTTCTAGAGATTTATTACCCCTTTTTCTACACAATATTCACTCAAACTCAAAATTTGTGTTATAAGTGTAAAAAATTTTCTCCGATATCCTATACTTTTCTCTCACTTTTTTCAGTTGATAGGATTCATCAATAAAAACTTGTTTTTATTATAAGTGAAAATTAGTCAAAAATAAAGCTTTTTTTACAAAAAAGATTACAATTATTTCCATTGTCCGGTCTATTTGTGATCCAGTGTTTATCAGTATCATAGTATGATCGTTGCATCGAAGCATTATCTTTTCCATACAACGACTGATCTTTAGGTTTTTTCTGCATTTCCCATTATATCTTGATTATACATCGACTATACCGCTACTATCATTAAGATGAAGATTTATTAATAAAAAAACTGCCGGTTTTGCAAAGTTTTCAAACGAAAAACCGCATGACCGGCAGATGCCTTCTGTGTTCCTGATCCGTTGGATCTCATATTGTTCTGTAATGCTATTATCCTTTAGGAGCAGCATTTGATAAGATTTTTATTTTTTATAACTTTCCAATGAACGATGACCCTACCGCTGCGCGTTGTTCCATCGGAACGGTATTTATAGGATCATTTTATTGAATAACAGTATCCTATACGGAAGATTTAGAAGTCCGCCGATCCGACTGTCCGCGGGAACGGGATCACATCTCGGATATTGCTCATCCCCGTTACATACATCAATAAGCGTTCAAAACCAAGTCCGTAGCCTGCATGTTTTACTCCCCCAAATTTACGGAGCTCCAGATACCACCAATAATCTTGTGTATCCATTCCAAGTTCTGTCATTCTTTGTACGAGCTTATCATAGTTTTCTTCTCGTTGGGATCCTCCGATCAATTCGCCAACTCCGGGGACCAACAGATCGGCTGCAGCTACCGTCTTGCCATCATCATTCTGTTTCATATAGAAGGCTTTGATCTCTTTCGGGTAGTCCGTTACAAAAACAGGTTTTTTGAATACCTGTTCCGCCAAGTATCGCTCGTGCTCTGTCTGCAAGTCCGCTCCCCATTCCACCGGGTATTCAAATTTTTCGCCGGATCTTTGAAGAAGATCGACCGCTTCCGTATAGGTGATCCTGCCAAAATCGGAATCGACAACATTCTCCAGTTTATCAAAAAGCCCCTTATCAATGATCGAATTGAAAAATTCCATTTCTTCCGGAGCGTTTTCCATAATATAGCGAATTACAAATTTCAGCATCGCCTCGGCATTATCCAGATAATCGGTAAGGTCGGCAAATGCCATTTCAGGTTCCATCATCCAGAATTCCGCAGCATGACGAGCAGTGTTGGAGTTCTCCGATCGGAAGGTAGGACCAAAAGTATAGATGTTCTGATACGCCAGCGCAAAGGCTTCTCCGTTGAGCTGTCCGCTCACTGTGAGATTCGTGTCTTTTTTGAAGAAATCTTGGCTGTGATCCACTTTGCCTTCATGCAAAGGTACGTTCAACATATCCAAAGTGGTGACTTTGAACATTTCGCCGGCTCCTTCGGCATCGGATCCGGTAATGATCGGTGTATTCACATAAACAAATCCGTTTTCTTGAAAAAATTTATGGATGGCGAATGCAGCGATCGAGCGTACTCTAAACACAGCGTTAAATGCGTTCGCTCTCGGTCTTAGATGTGCTATCGTACGTAGATACTCAAAAGTATGTCTCTTTTTTTGTAACGGAAAACTCGGATCGGAAGTCGCTTCGATCCGGATCTCTTTTGCTTTGATCTCAAAGGGCTGTTTTGTCCCCGGCGTCTCGATAAGATCGCCTCGCACATAAAGCGCCGTAGCGATCGGAAGCTTTGCTACTTCCTTAAAGTTTTGGATCTGACCTTCTTCAAAAACGATCTGAAGGTTTTTGAAGAAGGTTCCGTCATTCAGTTCGATGAATCCAAAATTTTTTTGATCGCGAAGCGTACGGATCCAACCGACCACCTCAACTTCTTTTCCAATATATTCATTTGATCTTCTAAACAAATCTTTGATATCGATCTTTTTCATCCTCTATGTCTTCTTTCGTTTTTATTTATAGTATTGCATCGGATTGACCGTCTCTCCGTTTATCCTCACCTCAAAGTGTAGATGGTTCCCGGTAGAATATCCGGTGGATCCCACCCTGGCGATGGTCTGTCCTTTTACTACCATAGCTCCTTCCGATACGAGCAGGGCGGAATTATGCGCATAGACTGTTGCGATCGCTCCTCCATGATCGATCGTTACCACATTACCATAGCTTCGCTGGTATCCCGAAGTGATCACTTTTCCGCTTGCCACTGCCAATACCGCTGTCCCGTAAGGTGCCGCAATATCTTGTCCTTGGTGGAAACTCTTGTGTCCCGAGATCGGATCGGATCGGTAACCGTATCCGGAGGTTAAAGTCCCTCGTACCGAAAGAGGCCAAAGAAATGCACCGCCGGAATAAGGGATATTCCTGCTTCCGCTCGCTCTTGCAGCCGCATTCAAGCGTTGCTGGATCACATTCGACTCTTTTGCAAGCTCTGCTTCACGACGTTTCAAAAGCTGGATATCTTTTGCCATCTCATTCTTTGCGGCAAGCTGGATCGATCGATGCCCTTCCAAAGCGGCTTCTTCTTGTTGGATCTGCTGTTGAAGCGCAGTCATACGATCTTTTTCAGCAAGAAGCTTTGTCTTCTGATCTTCCAAGCTTTGGCGGCTTGCCTCCAGTTTTTCCAGCATTTCACGATCCGCATTGACGATCTTTTGAACATTGTATGCGTTAGAGACCAGATCCGGAATACTTTTGGATTCCATCAAAAGTTGGATATATGTCATATCCGATGTCTTATACATCGCTCGGACCCTCTCTTTGAGAAGCCCTTCATTTTTTCTGATCTGTTTTTCGGTTTTTTCGATCTGAGCTTTTGTAGCTTTGATGTTGATATTAAGCTGTTTCATGTTCTGCTGAAGGTTTTGCAATCGATCTTCAACGGAGGCGATCTTTGCGTCAAGATCAAAGATCTGATCTGACAGTTCTTTCATCTCTTTGTCTTTTTGATTGATCTCCTGACGAACCTGCTTTCTCTCGTTCTTTTTCTCTTTGAGAAGATCTTTGTCTTTTTTTGTAGCATAAGAAAGCGATGTCATGATCAAAAGGAGAGAAAGGAGAGAAAGCATAGATAACAATATTTTTTTTACCTTCATATCAAACCTCCAGATATTGTCTTACAGACGCAACCGAGCCGACCGTCCCGATCCCGATCCCCATCGCAAGGAACACCGCTGCTATATTCGAGAAGATATCTTCCAAACGAAGGATATATCCTGTTATAAAACTTACATTATCCGTTGTAATAAAATCATACATCACATGGTACATCACATTGGTCAGACCGATAGCGATCAGTGCTCCGATAAAACCGAGGATCAATCCTTCTATTATAAAAGGCCAACGAACAAACCAGTTGGTCGCTCCCATATATTTCATAATAAAGATCTCATTTTTGCGTGCATTGATCGTTAGGCGTATCGTCGTGGAGATAATGAAGATCGAAACAAATACGAGAACCGCCATCAATGCGAGACCGAATCGATTGATCGTGTTGACCATTCGAGAAAGCTGGTCGATAATATCTTTGTAGTATCTGGTTTCTTCGACTCCTGCGATCGATCCGATCCCGGCAACCAGCTTGTCCGCTTTTTTCGCATCTTTGATCTCAACGATGTAGGCATTTTGGAGCGGATTTTCGATCCCATCCAACAGATAAGCTTTTTCACCCCACCTTTCTCTTAGCTTTTGTAACGCTTGTTCTTTGGATTCGTAATGTATAGCTGCTACATTGTCCATCGATTTTATCTGCATCCCGATCTCTTGCTGTCGGCTCTCATTCAGATCGTCACTCAAATAAACATTTACCGCATTGAATTGATCTTGTGTCTTGGCGGTAATATTGTTCAAATTCAAAACGATACAGAGCATTACACCAAAAACGAACAATGAAGAAGTGACCGAGGCGATCGAGGCAAGTGCCATCGAACGGTTTCTTACCATCCCTTGAAATGCCTCTTTTATATTATAAAGGAAACTATTTAACATATGTATAATTCCCCCTTTGCACATCGCTTAGAATTTTGCCTTCTTCTAATGTGATCACTCTTTTTTGAAGTTTATCAACGATCTCTTTTGCATGTGTTGCTACGATCACCGTCGTTCCCCTTCGATTGATATCCAGCAGTAGACGCATGATCTCGTCCGCATTGTGCGGATCAAGGTTCCCGGTGGGCTCATCCGCGATCAGGATCAGCGGATTATTAATGATCGCTCTGGCTATCCCTACCCGCTGTTGCTCTCCGCCGGACAGCTGAGAGGGGTAGCTTTTCGCTTTGTGGCTCAACCCTACCAACGAAAGTGCAACCGGTACTTTCCTTCGGACTTCTTTTCTACTATGCTGCGTGATCTCCAATGCGTAAGCAACATTCTCGTAAACCGTTTTATTTGCAAGCAACTTGAAGTCTTGAAAAACCACACCAATATTTCGGCGAAATTTTGGTATGGTTCGTTGTGTCAATGTGCTCATATCCATATCGTTGATCGTCAATCTGCCTTCCGTCAGCTGCTGCTCTCTAAGTAACAGGCGGATAAAAGTGGATTTCCCCGCACCGGAGCTTCCTACCAAAAATACGAACTCTCCTTTTTTGATATAGAGATTGACATTTTCCAGCGCATACTTGTCTTTTTTTTCATATTGCTTATATACATTTTCAAATCTTATCAATTTTTTCTCCTAACTGCGGATCGCGTTCGCCATCAATACAATTTGTGAGTTTTGCAAATTCATCGATCGTCAATGTTTCTCCTCTACGCTTTGGATCGATACCCGCCTTCTTCAGACCGGAGGCGATCTGTTCTTTATTAAAACTTTCGTAAGTCGAAAGTGAATTTATAATCGTTTTACGTCTTTTGGAAAAAGATCCGCGAATCACTTTGAAGAACAATTCTTCATTTTCTACTTGGACTTCCTTTTTTTGTCGTGCCCGTAGTCTGATGACCGAGGAGTCCACATTAGGAGGCGGAATAAAAGCCAAGCGCGGAACCTTGCACAGCAATTCACTTTCGGCATAATACTGAAGAGCGACGGTAAGGCTTCCGTAATCTTTAGTTGAGGGCTTTGCCGAGATCCTTTCGGCGACTTCTTTTTGGATCATCAAAACAAAAAGGTCCAATGGGATCCCGCTTTCCAAAAACTTCATGATAATGGCTGTTGTAATATAGTATGGAAGATTCGCCACCACCTTGATCGGTTTTCCTTCAGCATAGGTCAAGCTCAATTCATTCAAATCCGTCTTCAGGATGTCTTGGTTCACGATCTCTACATTATCAACATCTCTCAGCGTTTCTTCTAATATCGGGATCAAATTTTTATCGATCTCGATCGCGATGACTTTTTTAGCCCTTAAGGCAAGTTCATAAGTCAAAGTCCCGATCCCTGTCCCGACTTCAAAAACGATGTCTTCTCGAGTGATCTCCGCAGCATCAACGATTTTGTTCAAAATATCGGCATCGACCAAAAAATTTTGTCCCAAAGATCTTGTCAGTCGAAAATCATATTTTTGTATTATCTCTTTTGTTTTGCTGTGCGTTGCCAGTTTACTCATCGTCCTTCATCACTACCTCTTCGATCGCTTGATCAAACTCTTCTCTTGTGATCCCAAAATTATTGAGTCTTGAAAGGAATTGTTTGGTATTTCCATATCCTATCCCTAAGATCGCTCCGATGATATCCCTTTTTTCACTTGCATTTTCTCTGATCGTCAATCCATGCTCCAGCATATCGGTCATCGTAAATTCGGAGCGTTTCTTGACGATCTGTGATCTTGCTTTTTTGAGTGCATCGACGATAGCTTCCGGCGAGGCATTTTCAACCCCGATATCTTCTCCTTTTGTTGCCAGATCTCTAGGAATGTAGGCATGCTTACATCTGCCTGCAATTTTCTCGACTTCTTTACGAATTTTTTCTCCTGCATAGTCAGGGTCGGTCAAAACGATGACCCCGCGTGTTTTACTTGCTTTTGCAATACGCTCTCGAACATATTTGGGAAATCCGTATCCGTTTGTAGCGATCAATTCGGCATCGACTGCTCTCTTCACCGCGGAAATATCATCTTTTCCTTCAACAACAATAATTTCCTTTATCATCATTTCTCCTAAATCTCACAAAAAAAGTATACCTGTAAGCCGAGTTCTGTCTTGAATAGCCATCTATCTAGGCTCCTTGTCACCAAGAAGCTCAAGCGACCTACCTACGGATAGGAGCGGGCAGCCCCCTTTCTTGATCCTGCTTGGTCTTGCTCCGAGTGGGGTTTACATAGCCGAGTCAGTCACCTGACCGCTGGTGAGCTCTTACCTCACCTTTCCACCCTTGCCGTCATTGGCGGTATCTCTCTGTTGCACTTTCCTTGGAGTCGCCTCCACTAGGTGTTACCTAGCACCCTTGCCCTATGGAGCTCGGACTTTCCTCGTGGTTTCCCACGCGACTATTCGGTATACTTCCAACTCATTATAGCAATAAAGTACACAAATTTCAATGTTTTATCTTACTATTTTATTCTGTGACAAGAATTTCTTTTGCTTTTTTATAATTATTCCACAAGTATTTTACAAATCGATATGGCAAATCGTTTCATATATTTGGATAGCTTTTAGTGTTTATTGCAAGCTCCTCTTTAATAAGCACAAAAATTTCTTTTTACAGATGCTCTACTAATAAATAATATTTTTTGTTTTATTATTACTTTTTCTTGCGTTTTTTCGATAGAGTAAGTAGAATATAACTGTCGAAAGGAGCGTTTAATGTTTGTACAATCCCATAAGATCATGGCGGACCATATATATCATTATGTCGAGGAACACAGTGGGCTCAGTTTGAATCTTCTTCGATTTCGTGCCGGCAATATGAGTCCCGATCTTCCTCTATATCACAGTCACTTAAAACATTATAAACATCAAAATTTTGAATATATTTTAGACATGGTACAAAAACTATCCGAGTCAAAACCTTTGTCTAATGTCGGTGCCTTAAAAAACTACTCCTATAAATTAGGAGTGATCTGCCATTATCTATGTGATTATTTTTGCTATCCACATCATAATCGCCGATATTTTCATGATAAACTCGGAGAACATCTAAAGTACGAGAGAGATCTGCACAAAGTCATAAAAAAGTTCAGACGATCGGATCATCTTCCACAATATTATTTCAACGAGATCCTTGCACAAAATCCCGATCGGCAATTTAATGTCTTAGAGATGATCGAGGAGTTTCACCGAGACTATATGTCTGAGCGACCTTCTTTTTATACCGATTCGACTTATGCGATCTCCGTCACATCGATCATTGCATCTATTATCGTCTTGGCTTCAATAGGAAAGGCTTCTCTTAAAATATCTATTGAAGTGGATCGTGATTTCCAAGAGGATATCGCAATCTAATGAGATCGGATCGCTATCACCTTGCCGGACCAAATAACTTATTGATACTACTATCCAATTAAGAATTCACATGCAACCAACTTCTATAAGTTATTTT
>JAUMYO010000071.1 GCA_030528605.1 Peptostreptococcaceae bacterium
CAGAGAGCGTTTTGTCAAGTGCTTTTTTATATTTATAGACACTTTTATCGATAATTGAGCAACAAAAAACAGCAAACCTTTTTCCGATTTACTGTTTCTCAAATTTTTATATTCAATTATTCAAATAAAGATTTATCGAGTTATTCGAAATATATCACTTTGATTTCATAAATATCGTATATTCAAATCCTGCTTGTTTAGAAAATTTCTCTTTTACTCGATAAGTTTCTACAAATCCTAAACTTTTGTAAAGTTCAATTGCTACAATATTGTTATTTGCTACATCAAGCATAAAACAAGGGTATTCTCCTTTTTCCATAATCCAGTTTAAAAACTGTTTCATAATACCTCGACCACGATAGCTATTCAATATCGTTACAAACTCAAAGTATCCACAATCAGGATCCACTTTATATGGTTTTCCTAAAATTTGATAAAGCGTTATCCTCATAATTGTCCCTTTGATAAATCCAAATTCTTGACGAAAAATACTTTTGTCTTTCTTATACAGTCGAGTTCCACCTTCTCCAATACCACAACACGCTATCACTTGTCCATTGTCCAAAACAACTTTAAACTGATTTAACCTTAGTATATTCAACAACAAATTTTTTATTGAGGTTTCGCTTGTATTAAAATGCTTAAAATAGTGTTCGAATCCATGATAAATGCAATGAACAATTCCCTCATAATCTTGCGATTTTGCATCTCTAAATTCCATATAATCTATCTCCAAAACTTCTAATTTGTTTTATTCGATGTTTGTAATATTATACCATTTTTCAGCCAATTTTTACAAGTCTAATTCTTTTTTCTTTACCTGTGATAGTTCTCTGTTTTCTTGCTGCAACTTCTCTATACATCTTCTAACATTTCGGCTTGTTCAACTTCTTTTCGTAGGTCTATAATTTGAGAATATAGGATATCTTTTTCTTTTCTCAAAGCTATTACTTCTGATTTCCATTTGGATATATTTAAGGTCTTGCTTTCGCCTAAATGTTCTTTGAGATATTTCTTTGCACTTTCAAACAAAATAATCTCTGCGGTATGCTCGCTATAAAAATCTTCCTTTTTGCTTTTCTTTAATTTGGCATAGGCTTTGTAGATGTCTTTATACTTTAAATATTTTTCTGACTGGTCGATGAGTTTTGTTATATCATCAATCTTCTTCTCGGTATCTTTGATGGCTCTTGTGGTCTTATAGTTCTTATCCCTTAATACCGATATGCTTTCTTTCAGTTCGGATAAGGAGGTGATGTTTTTCTCTTTCAAGAATTGATAGCTTTCAATTATATTGTTCTGAATCTGTATGATGGCTATCTGCATTTTCACGGATAATATTTTCAAAAATGAATAACAGATTTTCTTTGGGTGGGAGGGTGGACTTTATATTTTCACTTTCTGTTTTTTCTTCTTTTCCTATTTCCCTTATCCAATTTAACAAGGCTTTTATTCTTCTTGAGATTTCTCTTAAAATCATATTTTGGTGTTTGATTTCTCTATTGATATTTCCTCTGTCTGTGGTTATGCCTTTCTTTTCCATTTGACTTGCCGATACTCCTAAATGAATGGAAATAAAAAACAGTAAACCTTTTTCCGATTTACTGTTTATGTGGTAGTTTTTATTAAATTGTTAGTTCAAAAGCCACCGGGATTTGTTTATTTCCATGGACGATTTTTAGCAAGCCACCCTTTCTCTTGCCAATATGTCTTATCTCTCTCATTCCATCCCTTTTTCTGAATAATTCTCATAATGTTGAATAAAATCCTTGTTTTTATTGAAGGTCTTGCCTTTGTATAATTTCTTTTTATTTTATTCGAGAGAGCTGTTGTTTGGCGGTCAACCTTTGATTTTATCTTCTCGTCAACTCTCTTCCAATCGGTCTCCCAAACTGCAATACCTAACTTATAAGTTTTAGCACATCCCCAAAAGAATGTGCTATCTGCCATATCTTTATTAGCTTTTTTCATTCCTGCCCCAGCAGCTGTTGAAACGCAGACAGCTTGTTTTGAAAACATACTTTCACTTGGTCGGTGAACCATCCATCTATAACCATAATGGTCAAGAAACGCTTTCATTGAACCTGTAACATGATATACATATACAGGGCTTGCAAGAATAATTATATCCGACTCATCTATGGCATTTGTAATTGGCTGTAATTGTTTGAAATGCGGACACATACTTTCTCCTTTAGTAAAGCAATTCCCACACCCAATACAGAAGTGATCAAAATCTTTTGGTAGAAAAAATTCCGATACTTCTCCACCCAATTTATCTGCAAGCATTCTTGAACTATTATATGTTGAACCTTTATGACTTTGACCATGTATAATAACTATTTTCATAAAATCACCACCGTAAGCTTCTAATTTGTCCCTTTACATCCGCTAATATTATACCATTTTTAAGGCATTTTTTCCACTGTCGGATCTCCTGATCGCTATCATGTCTTTCATAGAAACAGATCGAAAAGAACGGAAATGCGGAATACAAAGTGTGTGTTTTCTATTTTTTCTTTTCCGCTTGCACTACCTTTAACAGCTTATCTTGAAAGGTATCTTTGCTCTTTTTATCAAAATATATCTCGATTACAAAGGTCTTTCCATTTATCTTTTGCTTAGAATACCGTCAGGCTTTTGATGTTGTGGTCGTTCCTTGGGCTTTATTTCTTTGGTATCTGCTTTTTTCTTTTCGGTCATTCGATCCCTCCTTTTTTGTCTCTATATCACTCCTGTTCAGTTAATATTATGCAGCCCGGCTTGCCGAGCGATCGTCAGGCAACTTTTTCATCCTTGATCGTTTTTTGACGGCACACGATCTTTTCTTCGGCATACCTCCTATCTTCAACGCCTCTTATTTTTAAGAAAATATCCCGATGTCTTCAAATCTGTGGTAAAATAAAACATATTGATTTTTAGAAGGAAGGTCGTTATGCCATTAGACGGGATCACGATGCGCGCGATCGCGCACGAATTGAAAGAAAAATTAGTCGGCGGTAAGATCGATAAAATAAGTCAGTCGGAAAAAGACGAGCTGCTTTTTTCGATCCGTAACGATAAGAAAAACTACAAGCTCCTTATCAGTGCCGATCCGGCAAATCCGAGGATCTATCTTGTCGAAAATTACAAAAAAGAAAATCCGCTCCGGGCACCGATGTTCCTGATGTTGCTGCGAAAACATCTCAACGGGGGTCGGATCCTTTCCGTTACACAAAATATGCTCGATCGTCATATCATGATCGACATCGAAGCCTACGATGAACTCCGGGTCCTCAAAACGAAAACTCTATCGATCGAGATCATGGGAAAACACAGCAATATCATCCTGCTCGACCGGGAAAGCGGTCGGATCGTCGATTCGATCAAAAGAGTACCGCTTTCGATGAGCTCGATCCGGGAAGTCTTGCCGCAGCGTCCTTTTATCCCTCCGCCGTCGCAAGGCAAGAAGGATCCGTTGGAGTCGCTCTCTTTGGATGATTTTATAAAACTTTTCAAAGCAAAGAGTCAGCCGGTCTACAAAGCACTCTATACCAGTTTTGAGGGGATCGCGCCGATCTCCGCCAAAGAACTTTGCCATCGGGCGAATATCAATGACTCCGATTCCACTTTTGAACTCGATCCGCTTCGATATGAGCGATTAAAAAATTCTTTCGATCGTATCTTCGCCGGCATCAAAAATAACGAAAGTACACCTTGTATCGTCTATCAAAAAAATGGCACCATTGTAGATTTCTCCTCTCTGATGCTGACGATCTACGATAATGATCATGATGTGATCCCCCGCGATTCGATCTCGACGACCGCGGAAGAATACTATTACGGCAAAGATCTCAAAGAACGGATATCACAAAAAACCTACGGATTGCGCAGATCTTTACAGATCCGATCGGAGCGTCTCCGAAGCAAGCTCCAAAAACAGATCGACGAATTGAATGAGGCAAAAAGCCTGGACGAGTTCTCCAGACTCGGCGAACTGTTGACGGCAAATATCTATCAGATGCAAAAAGGGATGAAAGAGATCTCCGTCATCGACTATAACGATCCGATGATGCCAAGTATCACGATCCCTTTGTCGGAAAACCTTACGCCTTCCGAGAATATCCAAGTCTATTACAAAAAATACAACAAGGCGAGATCGCGTATAAACGAACTCACATCTCAGCTTGATCAAACAAAAGAAGAATTGACCTACCTGGAGAATGTGATGGTGTCGATCAACAACATCGATTCGCCGGATGCGATCGAAGATATTCGGGAAGAAATGGTGAAGCAAGGGTATTATGCACAAAGCGCGAGCAACAAAAAGAAAAAAACGATGCTTTCCGAGCCGATGGAGTTCATCTCCTCCGATGGGTATACGATCCTTGTGGGAAAAAACAATACGCAAAATGATCTTCTGACTCTCAAGATCTCACGCCCAAGCGATGTCTGGCTCCATACAAAGGAGATCCCCGGATCTCATGTGATCATACGCGCCACATTGGAAGAAGTTTCCAAGGAAGCACTATATGAAGCGGCGATGCTTTCCGCATATTATTCGCAAGCACGTTCTTCTTCTCAGGTGCCTGTCGATTATGCCCCAAGAAAAAATGTGAAAAAACCGAGCGGCGCGCGTCCCGGAATGGTGGTCTATGATGACTATGGTACCGTCTATGTAACGCCCGATGAGAACAAACTGCCGAAAAGAGTATCCAAAGACGATCGAGCGTAGGGATCTCTTCCGGTGCGATGCGTGCAATGATCTTCTCTACAAAGATATCCGCTTCAACTCGAGTGATCGCTTCGAGATCTATGGCTCTCCGAATTGTTCGATCGTGTAAAGATCGGCAAAAATTTTATAACGGAAAGGATCTTCCATGAGTTTTTTAACAAAAATACAGAACAAATTACAACCCCAAAAAAACGATCCGGTCGTTTTGTATTCGATCAAAGCACTGATCAAGCGATATTCAGAGGACAATCTTTCTCAATTGGGGGGACAACTCGCTTACTTCTTCATCTTGTCACTCTTCCCTTTTTTGATGTTGGTGAATCAGATCATCACGATGCTTCGGTTCGATACCCAGACGATCATCGCGCACCTTCATCGACTGCTTCCCGAGAATATGATCTCTATCTTGGAATCTTATCTCGGACACCTGGCGATCACTAAAAGTAGCGGTATCTTTACATTCAGTGCGATCTTTACGATCGCTTTGGCTTCCAAAGCTATCATTTCCTTGCTGCATTCTCTGAACAGAGCTTTTCGTATGGAGGACAAATTGAGTTTTGGAAAAAGTCTGATCAGCTATCCTTTTACTGCGATATCGCTCGTGCTTATCCTTCTTTCGCTGCTTTTTGTGTCGGTCGGAAAAGATCTGTTCGATAAGATCATTCGATTCTTCGGTCTGAATGAACAATGGAGCGTCATCTGGCAAGTGGTCCGCTGGATCGTTCCGCTCAGCGGAATGATCCTCGTGCTCGTCGTTTTATATAATATCATCCCGAACAAAGGCTTCCCGAGAAAATATACACTGGTCGGTGCCATATTCTCCGTTTTCCTTTGGATCGTTATGTCGCTCGGACTCTCTTATTACACCTCTAACTTCGGTCGATACTCCCTGATCTACGGCTCATTGGGAGCTTTGATGATCATGTTGCTGTTCCTCTATTGGAGCGGGATCGTTATCGTTTTGGGCGGAGAGTTGGCTCATATCCTTGCCATGCGAAGTCAGGGGCGATTCGAATATGATGTCCCTCAAGAATAGTTCGCATCAAGATAAGACAAAAATACCACGGAGTCAAACCCGTGGTATCTTTTGTTCAATGCTATTTTTCTTGGGATATGAGAGTGCGGATCCCGCGCCCTTTGTCTTTATCGCCCGGTGCTTTTTCTCCTACAAAAGATCCGATCCCGCCAAAACAGCGTTCTCTTCGATACAGCGTGTCGAGCGATCATTTTGAGACTTTATCATGAAGACTTCACATATTCCTGAATCCCATCACAGACATATTGTGCCGTGCCTGCTCCGTACTTATCCAAATTTTGTTTGAACTCCTCATTTTGAACATAGCCTCGACCGATCGAAGCAAAGATATCGATCGAGCAGTCAAAAGAATATCTGCACAGATGTTCATGTAATTCTTTCGCCAACCGGACATTCTCCTGTCGTGTCGCAGGGATGCCTTTTTCAAGATTTTCTGCAAAAGCGAAGAAGATCCGGTTGAACTCCGAAGCGATCGCTTCTTCGTTTCCTTTATGCCTTTCGATCGCTTCTTCAATAACTTCACTTCCATATCGATCGATCGCAGCTTGTTTATATTTTTCGTTATGCTCGTAGCTGAATCCTTTGAATTTTTCTTTGGTCGACATTTCAATTCTCCTTTCATAAGAACAGATCGTTTTTTCTATCGTGTTGATCAATGTCAGGAGCTGCATTTTTTGATCTTTCATCAGTTCGAGTTGTTTCTTCAAATGAACCAAAAGATCCGTATCATCCGATCGTAGCAATCCTTTGATCTCCTTCAGCGAAAATCCCAGATATTTGTAAAATAGGATCGCCTGCAAAAGCGACATATCCTTATCGGTATAATATCTGTATCCGTTTTCCATCTTTTCCGGAGATAAAAGTCCGATCTCATCATAATGGTGTAAAGTGCGCACCGATACACCGCTGATCTCGCTTGCTTTTTTTACTAAATACATCATCCACCTCCTGATGATCTGAAGTATGATCTATCACCTTGCGTCATAGTCAAGCTTTTTTTGAAAAATTTTTCAGCGACTAAAAAGAGAGCGATGATCTGTGCTATTCTTTGGCTTTGAAATTGTAGATCGGTATGATACGGTCGATGATCTCCACCGTTTCTCCGATATGTTCTGTGATCGCCTCGATCGGTTTGTATGCCATCGGACATTCATCCAAAGTGTCTTGATTGACCGAAGTCGTGTAGATCCCTTCCATTTGTTTTTTGAATTCACTCACGGTAAAAGCTTCTTTCGCTCCCTTTCGTGATTTCAAACGCCCTGCTCCATGCGGCGCCGAGAAATTCCATTCCTCGTTGCCTTTTCCGATACAGATGAGCGCACCGTCTCGCATGTTGATCGGGATGAGCAGTTTTTCTCCGGCTTGAGCGGAGACCGCTCCCTTTCTTAGGATCTGATTTTCGGTATCGATGTAGTTATGGATGGTCGTAAATCGATCTCTTACTTTGAGTTTCATCCCACGGATGATCTCATCCATCATCGCGATCCGATTCAGACGGGCAAATTCCTGCATGATCTTCATATCGTGAAGATAATTTTCCATATCTTGTCCTTCCAAGTAAGCCAGATCCTTCGGGATATCCGTAAGGTTTTGCGCCTTCATTTTTTGGATCTCGGTCTCGATGTCCTGTTCTCTTCCGGATCTCTTCAACTCCTCGATCTTCGCTCTTATATCCTCGGAAGAATTTTTGTTCAAGCGTTGGTATGCGAGTTCTTGATAGTATTTAGCGACTTGAAGACCCAGATTCCTTGATCCGGAATGGATCGTGATATACAGGTTTCCTTCCTCATCTTTTCCTGCTTCGATAAAGTGGTTTCCGCCACCCAAAGTACCGAGCGAAAGCTCCGCTCTTTTCAGGTTCAATCTTGCGTCCTCCCTGCAGCGAAGTTCTCTCAGATCGATCTGTTCCATCATCGGATGTTTGCTTTTCCGAATATTCATCCCCGACGGGATCTTTTCGTAGATCAATTTATCCAATCGTTGTAATTCAAGATGTTTATTTTTAAGTTGTATAGTCTCCATTCCGCAGCCGATATCGACCCCTACCAGGTTCGGTACGACCTTGTCGGTGATGGTCATCGTAAATCCGATCGTGCAGCCGGCTCCCACATGAACATCGGGCATGACACGAATGGTCGATCCCTGTGTGAAATCCTGGTCACAAAGTCTCTCGATCTGTTGGATCGCTTCATCTTCAACTAAATCGGCATAAACGATGCCTTCCGATCTTTTCCCTTTTACTGTGATCATATCATCCTTTCTTTCGACTGACCGATGCGGATCCGGATCTCGCAAGATCCGATCCCATCACAAGAGCATCTCTTGTTTTTCAGCCTTGGTATTCTTTTCTTCTGATTTTTTCGAGCATTTGTTTTTTCTTGTTGGGAAATTTTCCTTTTGCTCGGGGATAGTATTTATCACATTTTTGGCAATAGCCTTTGTGGCTTGCCGCGCGTCCTTTTTTGCATTCGCCCATCGCGATGTAGTGCAAACAGACCGCCTCTCTCAATTTTGCCATATTGCCTCCTTTTCAGGCAACAAAAAAGAGCCTCACAGCTCATCCTTTATCCCTCTATGAAGGAACCTGTCCGAAAGCCCTGATCGTCACCATCTGTCTCTATTATTTTTTCATTTCCGCTGTTACTGCCTGTCATAAGTTCCTCCTTCCTGAAATACCGTATCATACCGTCTTGAAGTATAACATAAGCGATCCGGCAACTCAATAGAAGTCATAAAATCGTAATACATTTGTGACCGCTCTGTTATATAAACAAATGTCCCGAACGGTCTTTGCATCCGTCCTGTCTTGACTTTTTGGTGGACGACTTTGTATCCGTGTTCAGGTTTCGTCTTGAGTTATGATCTCGATACAGCCGATGGACTCAAAAAAGCAGCCTCATCCTAAAGATAAGGCTGCCTGAGATCTATCGGATCGTAAACGGTGTCAATCCGTCAAAGAAAATGATCCCGTCAAAGCTCTTCGCCGGAGAGAGTTTTTGCACATATGCCTGCTCCACTTTTTCGTAGCTTTTGGAGAAGCTTTCGCCGACTGCACTGATCGACTGTCCGGCATCAAGATAGCTTTTCACCTGCTCGTCGCCTGATCCCGCGGCGGCTGCAATATCGAAGTACACAACGCCTTGTTCCGAAGAAGTCAGCAATGTTGCCAGGCGTCCTTTGCCGGTATTCTCCACAGAGAACTCGGTAAGCTCATTTGTTTTCTCATCTCTTGCTATAAAACGGCTCTTCCCAAACTCCGTCCCGATCACAAAATAATCGTCTCCGATCTCGCCCGAAAGGATCTCTCCCATCACTTTTTCAGTTCCGAAGATCGCACTCATTTTGCTCAAATGCCCGTTGTGCCCTGTCAAAAAGATCTTATCGTTGTCATGGAATTCCTGCTCATGCGCTAAGATCCACAGCATATTTTCCGCCATAAATCGATCGCGCAAGGTCCCGTACTGATCGCTCGAATTTCGGAGCATCGTATTTTGCCATATCACTCGGGCGACATGTTTGGCAATGTCAAACTCTTTTGCTGAGGTCTTGGCGATGATGCTTTCTTTTTCTTCTTCCAGTTTTTCATTCGATCGTTCCAGCTCCGACAATGTTTTTTCGATCCGATCCTTTTTGATGTCATACATCGTTTCATCGCTGAAATCTTCAAGAAGCAGACGATATTCCGCTTCAAGCGATGAGCCCGCCTTGCTCAAGATCCCGAGCAAAATTTCTTTGTTGTTATCGTATCGCTGCATATCCATCCCGTAAAAACGGATCTGTTCATCCGCTGCTTTGCCCTCATTGTATTTTCTCATAAATTCGAGAATGTTCTCCAGCTCCCGGCTTCGGTAGATACGAAATCCGATCTCCGCCACAGCATCCTTTGCATTTCCTTCAGCACCGGCTATATATTCATTGACACGATATCCACCCCCGAAGTCGCCTTCGATGACGAATACATTCCTTCCCTGTTCCAGCATTTTCTCAAATACGATCTGTTTGAGCTCGATCAATTCCTTGTTGCCATGCGTCGCTTCGCCGAGTGCAACGATCTTTTTCTCATTCGGATAGACGATCTCATCGATCGACTTGGTATAGCTTTGGATCACATCGGCGTTCATTTCGGAAATCTCTTCTTTGGGGGCGGAGCAGCCGCTGAGAAGCAGCATAGCGGACAATACGATCGCCATCCCTTTTTTATTTCTTTTCATATCTTTCCTCCATTCTCTATGATCTCTAACATTTATTCCTTCCATTACACGGACATCGCACCAAGTGTGGCAAGCACGATCATCAGTTCATCCAAAAAGGTGACGATCTTTTGGATCGCGGCATGATCCGCATTTTGTTTTTTGATCTGCTCTCGGATCGCTTTTACTTCGTCTTTATCGAACAGTTTTTTCAATCGATTTGCTTTGTCCAGCAAGAATGCGAGTGTCATCTGCTTTTCATCCGCCGCTTCCAATTTTTCAGGGAGGATCTGAGACCTTACTTCCTCAAGGATCTCAGGCTTTGGGATATATGATCTTTTATTCCCCAGGATCCCCCGCGGTCTGCACTCCACATATTCCGCTGTTACAAGGTCTTTGCAGACCGGATCCAGCAGATCGTCATAAAGATCATCCGTAAAAGAGATGCAGTAGTCGGCAGCCAATTGATCGATCGTTCTCTGTTTTTTATTCAGATAGCGATAGACTCCCTCTAAATGAGCCAGTTCTTCGCCCAACTCTTTTTCGACATAGATCTTGGATCCCTTGTCATCGACTCGTACAACTCCTGCGCTGAGCAATTCCGACAGTGCCGCTCCGACTAAGAGCGCACGCTCATTTCCTAAGGAAGATAGTTTTCC
>JAUMYO010000072.1 GCA_030528605.1 Peptostreptococcaceae bacterium
GACAGCAGTTTTGCCGACAGTCCGTCCAAGATCAATGTAGGCGAGATCTTCAAGTCATTATCTCCGGACACGAGAGTAAAAGTGCTATAGGCAGACCGAAAAGTTGACCGAAGAAGAGGTGAGGCGATGTTTTTGTTTCATCGATGCGATCATAGGTCTTAGCATCCGATCGATCTTTCGGTCGGAGATATTTGATACCAATTTTGGATAAGAGGATAATACCATGAAATTACGATTCAAACATCAGAAATTCCAATCCGATGCCGCTAAGGCGGTCGTGGATGTGTTTGCCGGACAGCCTTATCTCACGCCGACCTATATGATGGACAAAGGGGTGGGGCCGCAGCAACAGAGTATGACAACCGAGCAGGAGTTTACGGGCTGGGGCAATCAAAAGATCGTGCCGGAGCTTTCGGATCAAACTATCTTGGAGAATTTGCAAAAAATACAGCGATCGAATCAGATCGAGCCGTCAAGAAGTTTGGAAGGGCGATATAATTTGACCATAGAAATGGAGACGGGCGTCGGAAAGACTTATACCTATATCAAGACGATGTATGAGCTGAACCGTGCTTACGGCTGGAGCAAGTTTATCGTCGTCGTGCCGAGCGTTGCGATACGGGAAGGGGTTTACAAGACTTTTCAGATCACGCAGGAGCATTTTGCCGAAGAATATGGTAAGAAAGTACGATTTTTTATCTATGATTCGTCACGGCTCACGGAGATCGACCGATTCGCGTCGGACAGCTCCATCAATGTGATGATCATCAATTCGCAGGCTTTTAATGCGAAGGGGAAAGACGCACGGCGTATCCATATGAAGCTGGATGAGTTTCGTTCTCGCCGACCGATCGATATCATCGCAAAGACCAATCCGATCCTGATCATCGATGAGCCTCAGTCGGTCGAGGGAAAGCAAACCAAAGAGAACCTGAAACGATTCGATCCGCTGATGACGCTTCGTTATTCCGCAACGCACAAAAAAGACAGTATTTATAATATGGTGTATCGGCTGGATGCGATGGAAGCATATAACAAACGCCTTGTGAAGAAGATCGCGGTAAAAGGGATCAGCGAATCGGGAAGTACGGCGACGGAAAGCTATGTGTATCTGGAGAGTATCAATCTCTCGAAGTCGGCTCCGACCGCGACGATCCAATTTGATCACAAAGGGGCGAGCGGTATCCGCAAGATCACGCGAACGGTGAAAGAAGGATATGATCTCTATGATCATTCGGGAGAGCTGGAAGCCTACAAACAGGGCTTTGTCGTTTCTCGGATCGACGGTCGGGACGATTCGGTGGAGTTTATCAACGGGATCAAGATCTATGCCGGCGATGTGATCGGCAAGGTCAGTGAGGAGCAATTGCGCCGGATCCAGATCCGCGAGACCATCCTTTCGCATATTCAGCGTGAGCGGGAATTGTTTTACAAGGGGATCAAGGTGCTTTCTTTGTTCTTCATCGATGAAGTCGCAAAGTATAAGGTCTATGATGAGGCGAATCAGCCGATGAATGGGATCTATGCGGATATGTTTGAAGAAGAATACAAGGATATCGTAAGCGGTCTTCAGGGCGAGTTCGGCGAGGATGAGTATCGCAAGTATTTGGATGCGATCTCTGTGGAGAGGACGCATAGCGGATATTTTTCGATCGACAAAAAAGGCAAGATGATCGATCCGAAGGTCGGGCGTAAAGAAACCACGACGGATGATGAAGATGCCTATGATCTGATCATGAAGAATAAAGAGCTGTTGTTGGATCGTGATCCGAAAAGATCTCCGGTGCGATTTATCTTCTCACACTCGGCTTTGCGCGAGGGATGGGACAATCCGAATGTGTTCCAGATCTGTACTTTGAAACAAAGTACGAGCGAAACGAGAAAGCGTCAGGAGGTCGGTCGCGGACTTCGCCTTTGTGTCGACCAAAACGGAGATCGGATGGATGCGAATGTGCTGGGCAATGATATCCATCATGTCAATGTGCTGACGGTCATCGCCAGTGAAAGCTATGACAGTTTTGCCAAAGGGCTCCAAAGCGAGATCGCCGAAGCGGTCGCGGACAGACCGCGCGCGGTAACGCCGGAGTTGTTTGAGGGCAAGGTCATCCGGGACGATAGGAACGAGGAGCAGGTCATCGATCCGGATACAGCTCGCGCGATCCATTTTGATCTGATCGTAAACGGATATATCGACAAGAAAGGCGTGTTGACCGACAAATTCTACGAAGATAAGGCGAATGGAGAGATCAAAGTTGCCGAAGAAGTCGCGGATTCCGTGGCGTCGATCATAGAGATCATCGACAGCATCTATGATCCTCGCGCCATGCAGATCGAAAATGCTTTTGAGAATACGGTCGATCTTGCGGTGGATGAGGACAAACTTGCCATGCCGGAGTTCAAGGCTTTGTGGTCAAGGATCAATGCCAAGTCGGCGTATATCGTGGATTTTGATACCGAAGAGCTCATCCGAAGATCGATCGCTTCTTTGGATAAAAATCTGCGCGTTTCAAAGGTCTATTTCAAAGTGGAGACCGGAACGATGGAACAGATCAAGTCCAAAGAGGAGCTGATCGGTGGAGAAGCTTTTGTAAAACAGGCATCCTCCGCGTTCGGAGATCGGATCGCCGTGAGCTCCCATGTAAAATATGATCTGGTCGGAAAGTTGGTGGATGAGACCGGTCTTACGAGAAAAGCGATCATTCGGATATTGCAGGGGATCGAGCCGAATGTGTTCGAGCAGTTCAAAGAGAACCCGGAAGAGTTTATCATCAAGGCGGCAGGACTGATCAATAATGAAAAAGCGACCGCCATCATCGAGCATATCACTTATGATGTGCTGGATGACAAGTATGGTATGGAAGTGTTTACGGATCCGACGATCAAAGGGCGGCTCGGCGTGAATGTGATGAAGGCGAAACGACATTTATATGATCATATCGTGTATGATTCGACCAATGAGAAGGCTTTTGCAACGGAGCTCGATGCGAATAAAGATGTTGCCGTCTATGTGAAGCTGCCGGACGGATTTTATATTTCCACTCCGGTCGGGCGTTACAATCCGGATTGGGCGATCGCATTCTATGAAGGTACGGTCAAGCATATTTATTTCGTTGCCGAGACCAAGGGTTCGATGGACTCCATGCAGCTGCGACTGATCGAACAGTCCAAGATCCATTGTGCACGCGAACATTTCAAAGCCATCAGTAACGGCGATGTAAAATATGAAGTCGTGGACAGCTACAAGTCTCTGCTGGATCTGGTGAGGGGATAAAGAGAGCATCCTCAAAAGCGATAGAAAAAATGTCGTTATAGAACGAAGAATAGAAGTTTGACTTTACTGTGGATAGGGATCTCTTTGGTCGTGGATAAAGGAGTGTGGCAAGATGAGTCGGATCATCTTGCGACGCTCTTTTTTTGTGGGTGTTCGCAAGTCCGTATCATATCGCTCCGACGGAACGATGCAGCGGTGGGTGTATCATTTTTACAGACTATAAAATAAAATAGCAGTTGCACAGAAAACGATCAAACAAAGAAGATCCTCTATGTGTATCGGTATAAATCGGATAAAAAATTGTATTTTGGGGGATTAACTGATATAATGATAAATCATACTGAGTAAATTTGAGGTGATGTTTTGAAAAATTTATTGATACGTTTCGGTAGAGAGCCGAAGGAGGCGTTTCGGGAAGCGATCCGTTTTACGACAGGGGTGCTGCTGATCTGTTTTTTGGCAAAGCTGTCTCAGATGTTTCAGCTGAGCATCTTTATCGTCTCGGCTCTATATACGGCGTTAACATATAGGAACGGCATCTTGTTTGCCATCGGGAGCATCGTGGTCTCTTCGGTCATTTTGTTTTCTCTGAGTGCAGGAGGGGATATCGTGGTGGCGATGGGATCGATCGGCGTCGTTGTCGGGGAGCTGTATTATCGAAAAAGGAATATGATGACGGCGATCATGACGGCGGCTGTGATGGTGGTGCTCGGTCATGTATTGGTGATCCGGATCGCAAATGAGCAGCTGGGTATGGATGTGATCGAGTATCAGTTCAATCGGATCGCAAAGACGATGCAGGAGCAGACCGGGGTCAGCGATATGATCAATTACAATATCGAACAGGCAAAGAGCATGATGAGGCTGCTGTTGCCTTCGATCTTGGTGACGATCGGGCTCGGTGTCGGGGTGTTGAATTATTTTTTTGCGGGCAGTATCGTGGACCGAATGGATCCGAGCAAGCAGGATTTCAAGAGTTTTGGAGAATTTCGCATGCCGGGTTCTGCGCTGATGGCGGCACTGATCACTTTTGCGGGGATCTATCTCGTCAGCCGTCTGATGGGCTACGAATGGGATACGCTGTATTATAATCTGGCGGTGATCTATTCGTTTTTGTTCACGCTCCAAGGGCTTGCGGTGATCGACCGGATGATCCTCAAGAGCCGTCGGTCGCTCGTCCGCAGTTTGGTGCTCGTGACGATGGTGTTCTCGGTCTTTTTGTATCCTTTTTTTGTGACGATGGGGGCACTGGACAGCATTTTTAATATCAGAAAATTGCCAAGGTAAAGGCATAGAGGAGTAGGTTATGAATGAAAAAATGAACTCCCTTGTTTTCAGTAATATCTTTATGATCGCAGTATCCATCCTGCTGATGTTTTTTAATATCCTTGTCGGCTGTATCGCACTTTTGTTTGCGGGGATCGTGATAAAGATCCAATCGGACGATGAGAAGAAGCAGCAGAAGGAGATGGACAGCTATCTGGAGACCTTTACGATGACGATGGACTATCGTACGAAGCAGTCGATCTCGAATCTGCATATGCCGCTTTGTATGGTGAACAGCAAGGGGATCATCGTTTGGTACAACAAGAAGTTGTCGGAGGTCTTCAGCAAGAAGGGGCTCTTCGGCGAAAAGATACAGGACTATATCCCGGAGTTTGACATCAATGCGTTGAGCGAAGAAGAGAGCGGGAGCTTCACGCTGGATCGATATTATGACCGGATCTACAATGTGATCTATACGGTCAATATGGGGAAGGAAAACAAGGAGAAGAATGTGATGGTCTGTCTGGAAGATGTGACGGACATCGTTCGGATCCGGGACGAATATGAAAAAAATCAGCCGAGCCTGATCTCGATCCAGGTGGATTCGCTGGATGAGGTGCTGGACTCGACGGATGAGCAGGATCGTCCTCGCATCACGGCGGAGATCGAGAAGCAGTTGAAACAATGGGCGGACAAGTATCAGATGGCTTTTCGGAAAGTGGCGCAGGATAAATATTTTGCGATCGCGCGCGAAGAGGATCTGCTCGATATGGAGGACAACAAGTTCCAGATCCTGGATGACATCCGGGCGATCGACTTTGCAAACACGATCCCGGTGTCGATCTCGATGGGGGTGTCTCCTTTTGTGAACGCGCTGAAGGAAACGCAGCTGATCTCGGAGTCGGCGCTGGATATCGCTTTGGGGCGGGGCGGCGATCAGGTCGCGGTAAAGCGAAATGACAAATACAGCTTCTACGGCGGGATGTCCAAGGCGGTGGAAAAGAAGACGAGAGTCAAGGCGAGGATCGTCAGCTACGCGCTCAAGGATCTGATGCTGGAGAGCAGCGATGTCATCGTGATGGGTCACAATTATGCGGACCTTGATGCGGTCGGATCCGCGCTGGGCGTGGTGGCGATCGCGGAGATGCTCGAAAAGGATGTCAAGATCGTACTGGAGAATTCCAACTCTTCGATCGATGTGCTTTATCACCGTATCAAGAACAGTCCGAAGTACGGCAATATCTTTATCAGCAAGCAAGAGGCGAAAAATCGGCTCAAGGATACGACCCTCGTCGTCGTGGTCGATACGCATCGTCCGAGCCTGGCAGAGTATCCGGAGCTGTTGGAGATGACGGATCGGGTCGTTCTGATCGATCATCATCGCCGAGGGCAGGAGTTTATCGAAAACTCGGTGCTGGTGTTCCATGAGACTTACGCATCTTCGGCATCGGAGATGGTGACGGAGCTGATCCAGTATATCAAAGAAAGACCTCAGGTCAATTCGCTGGTCGCGGAAGCATTGTTGTCGGGTATCACGCTCGATACGAAGAACTTCACCTTCAAGACCGGGGTCCGTACCTTTGAAGCGGCGGCGTTTTTGCGAAAACACGGAGCGGATACCGTGGCGGTAAAAACACTTTTCCAGGGCGATATGGAGACTTTCCGTGTCAAAGCGGATGCGATGAACCGTGTCAAAGTCATCGGCGATTCCGTCGCATTGACTTATTGCGAAAAAACGATGGAGAATCCGCAGCTCGCGGCATCCAAGATCGCGGACGAGCTGCTCAATCTAAAAGGGATCCAGGCGTCCTTCGTGTTGGCGCAGGATTTTACCGACGAGATCCAGGTCAGCGCAAGATCGCTGGGCAAGATCAATGTGCAGGTCATCATGGAAAGGATGAACGGAGGCGGTCACATGGAGACCGCAGCAACGCAGTTGCGTAATATCTCGATGCTGGATGCGATCGAGAAGGTGGAAGAACAGATCATGATTTATCTAAAGGAGATCGAAAAGAAATGAAAGTAATATTTTTGAAAGATGTAAAAGGGACCGCAAAAAAAGGAGAGCTGAAAGAAGTCAGCGACGGCTATGCGCGCAATTTCCTCCTGCCGAAGGGGATCGCCAAAGAAGCGAATGCGGTCAACATAAATGAGCACAAGCAGCAGGAGAAGGGCAAGGAGATCAAGGCGCAGCGCGAGGAAGAAGAGGCGAGAGAACTCGGCGAGAAGATCCGCGGTACGCGTGTGGAGATCTTCACCAAGGCAGGTGAAGGCGGCAGGCTGTTCGGCGCGATCACGAGCAAGGACATCGCCGATGCGCTCAGCAAAAAGATCGGAATGGATGTGGATAAGAAAAAGATCCTGCTTGCCGAGCCGATCAAGAATCTGGGTACGGTGGATGTGGAGATCAAGCTGCACCAAAAAGTGGTCACACCGATCCATGTGGATGTGAAAGAAAAGAACGCATAGGAGTGAATGATGCTGGAAGGCAAGACGATACCTTATTCGATCGAAGCGGAGCAGTCGGTGCTGGGCAGCGTCCTTTTGGACAAAGACCTTCTGATCATGGTCGTGGATGTATTGAACAAGGATGATTTTTATGCCGAGCAAAATGCGGAGATCTACGATGCGATGCTCACGCTGTTCAAGCGAAACGAACCGATCGACCTCGTTACGATCACCGAGGTGCTCAAAAGCAGGAATCTGGTCGAGAAGACCGGTGGATTGCTTTATCTGACCAATCTTTCGACCGCACCGGACTTTACCGAAAATATCATGGCGTATGCGAAGATCGTCAAGGACAAATCCGTTTTGCGCAAACTGATCAATGCCTCGACGCAGACCATCCAAAACTGTTATGATCAGGAGCTGGATGTTACCGAGGTCTTGGACAAAGCGGAAAGATCGGTCTTTGATGTCGCGCAACAGAAGGATCGGCGCGGGCTCGTGCCGATCGATACGGTGCTGATGGATAGCTTTGAGCTGCTACAGGAACTATATATGCGCAAGGACAAACTGACCGGTCTGACGACAGGTTTTACGGATCTGGACCGCAAATTGGGCGGACTCCAAAAGACCGACCTGATCCTGATCGCGGCTCGTCCTGCGATGGGAAAGACCGCATTCAGTCTGAACATCGCCCAAAATGCCGCGCTCAAAGGAAGGGCGAAGGTCGCGATCTTCAACCTGGAGATGAGCAAGGAGCAGTTGATCCAGCGTATGATCTCGTCCATCAGTCAGGTGGAGCTGTCCAAACTCAAAAACGGAAGCATCGAGGACGAAGAATGGCCGAAGATCACACAGGGCATCAGCGTGTTGCAGAGCGGAGATATCTATATCGATGATTCGCCGGGGATCACGGCGACCGAGCTTCGTTCCAAATGTCGCCGTCTCAAAGTCGAGCGCGGGCTGGATCTCGTGCTGATCGACTACCTACAGTTGATGGAAAGCGACGGCAAGACTGAGAGCAGACAGCAGGAGATCTCTAAGATCTCGCGTTCGCTCAAGATCCTGGCGAAGGAACTGGAATGTCCGGTCGTGGCATTGTCCCAGCTTTCGCGAGCGGTCGAAGCGCGTTCGGATCACCGACCGATGCTGTCCGACCTTCGAGAGTCGGGAGCGATCGAGCAGGATGCGGACCTGGTGATGTTCTTGTATCGGGACGATTATTACAATAAAGATTCGGAACAAAAAAATATTACGGAGATCATTATTGCAAAACATCGACATGGCGAGGTCGGTACGATACCGCTCACATGGCTCGGTCAGTATCAGCTGTTTCGTGATACGATCGATCCGCGCTATGCGGCGATGTTCGGATAAAGGAAGGACGCTGATGTTTTATGTAAGGAGGTCTTATCGATAGATGATGCGGACTTACATTTGTATCTTGCAGCGGCTTATGATCTTGTAAAGGAGGCGAGATGTTTAGAGAAGAAGTTGCCGGTGTAGCACAGCTGGCAGTCAAAAAAGTAGATCTGATGAACAAACGTCCGCTCGCATACCTGATCCTGTCGATGCTGGCAGGGATCTATGTCGGGGTGGCGATGTTCTTTATTTTTGTGATCGGCGGGATGCTGGTGGGTTCGCCGCTGGAGGCAGGCGCGAAGATCATGATGGGACTGAGCTTTGCGGTTGCACTGAGCCTAGTGGTGATGGCAGGATCGGAGCTTTTTACCGGAAACAATCTGGTGATGACCATCGGACTGTATCACCGTATGGTCTCGTGGAAAGATGCGATCAAACTCTGGATCTTTTGCTGGGTGGGCAACTGGCTCGGCTCGGCATTGATCGCGGTACTGTTTTTATTCACAGGCGTTGCGAAAGGACCGATCGCAGAGTTCATAGTCAAAGGGGCGAATGCCAAAATGAGTCTGACGATCCCCGAGCTGATCGCGCGCGGACTGTTCTGCAACCTGTTGGTCTGTCTTGCGGTGTGGTGTGCGCTCAAGATGAAAAGTGAGTCAGGCAAGCTCATCATGATATTCTGGTGTATCTTTGCCTTCATCACATCAGGCTTTGAGCATAGCGTAGCCAATATGTCCTTCCTGTTGGTCGGATTGCTCCATCCGATGGGAGAGATCCTTTCGTGGTCGGGCTATGCCTACAATCTGTTCTTTGTAACGATCGGCAATATGCTCGGAGGGATCCTGCTCGTCGCGATCCCTTATGCGATCATCGCCGGCAGAGAGAATGACACCAAGATAAAATAGGATCAAAACAAAAGAATTAAAATAGAACAAAATCAAAAGAGAACAGAATTAAAAAAACCTTGCTGTCCGAATGTGGACAACAAGGTTTTTTGTGGCTAAAACCAAGGGGTCAGCATCAGCAAGATAGGCATAAAGAGAGCAGGGATCAGGTTGGCGACCTTGATCTGTTTGATCTGCATCATATTGAGTGAAAGTGCCATCAGAACGATGCCGCCCGATGCACTCATCTCGGTCATGAGCTCCGGTGTTGCATAAGGTGCGATGCTGCTTGCCGCGAGTGTGAGGATCCCCTGATAGATCAGCACGGGAACGGCGGAGAAAGCGACTCCGATCCCCATGGAGGATGCCAGGAATATCCCGCCGATGCCGTCCATAAGTGCCTTGGTATAATGGATGCTGTGGACATTTTGGATGCCGCTCTCGAGCGACGCAAGGATCGCCATCGATCCGACGCAGTACAGCAGCGTTGCGGAAAGAAAAGACGATGTGAACGAACTGTTGTTTGTATTCAGCTTGCTTTGCAGGCGGTCACCGAGAGCGTTCATCGCTTTGTCGATATCCAGCGTCTCACCGATCAAAGCACCGATGATGAGGCTGAGCACCAGCAGAAGAAAATCGTTGGTCGCGCTTGCAAATTTTACGCCGAGCACGAAGACAGCCAGCTGGATCGCCGTGATGACCAGACGAGAATGTCGCTCGGGGATGGATCTTCCGGCGGCGGTACCGATGAGCCCTCCGATGAGGATGAGTGCGAAGTTAACGATGGCTCCTAGTAATATCATAACGAACTCCTTATCTTTTTGGAATGAAAGTATTATACAACAAAGATCGATCCTCTGTATAGGGATAGTAATTACAAACCGAAAATGAGGCAGCTTGATTTTATTTATAGTGTCATTTATGATAAAAATTGAAAAAAGACTGTAAAAAGCGAATGAAGGGAAATTTCGCGCGGACCGGTTTTTGATTTTTTAGCTAAATTTATATACAAAATGGCGGTTCTTTAATATAATAATAGTGATGTTAAAAATTTTTTCTATTTAGCTGCGCATTTCGGCGAAATCGTTTGTTATGCGTATAGAGAAAGGAAATTATGGAAAATACTACGAACAAAAAGCCGATGTCCGACATTGAGATCGCACAGGCGGCTGTTATCAAAAATATTTCGGA
>JAUMYO010000073.1 GCA_030528605.1 Peptostreptococcaceae bacterium
TATTTTGTGTGAAGGTCTTGAAATGCAACAGCCCCGTTCAGATGGCGGAAACGGTGGGATTCGAACCCACGTGCCTCGGAAGGCAACTCGATTTCGAGTCGAGCTCGTTATGACCACTTCGATACGTTTCCATATTCAAACAAGATCGCTCGGTACCGACAGCCGACAGAAAGGGATCCAAACGAAGATCAAAGTATGATCCGGTCGATCGTAAAACTCCACGGTCTGAGGACCTCAAAATATCGGTAAAGCATTTTGCCCAAGAGATATTGTATCACAAAAACGGATCTTGTGCACAAAAAACTTTGGGCAAATAAAAAACTTGTCCGCACGAAGGCAAAAAAGGGGCTGCGAAAACACGGAATCTCTCACAAGATGTGGTTTTTTATCCTATATCCTGTGTTAAAGATCTTCGATGGCAACAGCCCCTCGGATCGTCTTTGAGCGAGATCTCCGCTCGATCACAGATCCTGTTGTATCGGCACGATACGGTCTCAGCTGTTATACTTTACAGATCAAGCCGAATGCCGATCTGGCGGTCAGTGATCTTTGGATATCGGTATTATGTAAAAACGGTCGATGCTCTTTGCTACACCGTCTACCGATCCTGATCTTCTTCGGCTTTTGCGCGTGCTGCCGTGCGGAATTTCTCGATCACTTTTTCATAATTTGCCTCGATATGTGGAAACAGGCAGTTACTGCAATCTTTGATGCCATTGGACAGGATCTTGAAGTTTCCTCCGCAATCGGTAAGATATAGCGGGCAATAGCAAAAGAGGCAGTTCATATTTTCCAGAGCGTGGCATGGATAGTATTCGCAGCTTCGGTTCTCAAAATATTTATAGCTCATTTTTTCCTCCCTTCGTCAACCTTAGTACCTGATATCATTATATAACGAACGGATGTTTTAATCAACACTGAGAGTAGGAAGCATACGATAGAGAGTGAGGATATTCTCAGAGGTCCGGCGTTGAACTTTTCTCCTTCGTCCCGTCGAATTTTTTTGTTTTATGGAAGAAAAAATGATCGCAGCAAGCGTAGATCGCTCGGAGAGGACAGGGTCTTAGTCGATCTCCGGGCGTGTAGTCGGCTGACATCGCTTTTTGTTTTTTCAAAATATTTCAAAGGACAATGAATAAAGGATCGGGAATATGGTTATAATATCTAAAATGGTCATCGAAAAAATCGGACCGCTGAAAGGGGCGATATTATGTTAGTAAGCATCTTAGGAAGAAATCTTAGAGTGACAGAAGCAATGGAAGGGAACTTTGAGACCAAGTTGTCGAGACTGGACAAGTATTTCAATGGAGAGCAGGAGGCGAAGGTCACCGTATCGAATTTGAAAAATCAGCAGAAGGTGGAGGTGACGATTCCTTTTAACACCGGAGTTGTCAGAGCGGAAGCGATAGATGATGATGTATATAATGCGCTGGACCTTGCGATCGAGAAGCTGAAAAAGCAGCTGGCGAAGCAGAAGGACAAGTTGATGAAGAAGCCGCATGGGTCGATCCGTTTTGAAAGCATCGAGTCGTATGAGCCGGCAGGACATCAGGAAGAGGATGAGAAGATCATTCGTCGTAAAGAGTTTGAGTACAAACCGATGTCCGAGGAGGATGCGATATTGCAACTGGAACTTTTGGGTCATGACTTCTTTGTTTTTGATAATTTTGAAACCAATAAAGTGTCCGTCGTTTATAAAAGAAAGGATGGAAACTATGGTCTGATCGAACCGAAATAAATTAGAGATCCGGGGCTTTGGCTGGTGTAGCCAAAGCCCTTTTTAGATGCTTTTGCTCCAAATCGAGCGGTCATGCTGCGGGTCTAAAAAGAATTGCGTAAGTACAGAGTATTATACTGATACTATTATTCTTTAGAAGCGGCACTTAACAACATTTTTATTTTTTACAGCTTATATGAAACGATGCTCCTATCGCTGCATCGTTTCATCGAATAATGGCTCTGTCTTATTCGGTCACTTTTTTCATATAGGCTTCGATCTCCTGCGCTGTTCCCAGTTTCAGAACATCGGCCAGGATCTCTTGGGCTTTTGAGAGGCTGAGGTCGGCGATCTGTTTTCTCGCTTTGAGTATGGAGCCTGAGCTCATCGAGAATTCGTCCAGTCCCATGCCGAGATAGATCGGGATCAGTCTTTTGTTTCCTGCGGTCTCGCCGCACATCCCGCACCAGATGCCGCTCTTATGCGCAGCCTCGATCACTTGTCGGATCAGGCGGAGCACTGCAGGGTGGAATGGGTCGTAGAGGTCGGAGATCTTCTGATTCATTCGGTCGACCGCACAGGTGTACTGGATGAGGTCATTGGTACCGATGGAGAAGAAGTCCACCTCCGGAGCGATCAGGTCTGCCGTGATCGCAGCGGATGGGATCTCGATCATGATCCCGACTTCGAATTTTGCATAGGCGATGCCCTTGCTGTCCAGTTCTTTCTTACATTCTTCCAATATCGCATTGGCTTGACGGACCTCTTCCAATGAGGAGATCATAGGGTACATGATCTTGAGGTTGCCATGAACGCTGGCACGAAGCAGTGCACGCAGCTGGGTCTTGAAAAGATCGGTCTGATCCAGGCAGATCCTTACGGCGCGATAGCCGAGGAAGGGGTTCATCTCCTCCGGCAGCGGAAGGTATGGAAGCTTTTTGTCTCCGCCGATGTCGAGGGTACGGATCACGACCGGGCGATCGCCCATCTGTTCGAGTACGGAGCGATACGCTTCATATTGTTCCTCTTCGCTTGGCAGATCGTCTCGATCCATATACAAAAATTCGGTTCGGTAAAGTCCGACTCCTTCGGCACCGTTTTTGTTTGCGGCTTGCGCATCTTTCGGGTTTCCAATGTTTGCGGCAAGTTCCACACGATGTCCGTCGGAGGTCCGCGTCTCCTTGTCTTTGTATTCGGCAAGGAGCTTTTTCATCTGCTCCTGTTCCTGTGCTTTTTTCTGATATTTTGTGAGAGTCTCTTCGTCCGGATCGACGACGAGAACGCCTTCTTCTCCGTCAAAACAGACGAGGTCTCCGTTTTTTAGTTTGTCGGTGATATCTTCAAGCCCGAGGATCGCCGGGATCTCGAGCGTACGCGCCATGATCGCGGAATGCGAGGTCCTGCCGCCGATCTCGGTCAAAAATCCGAGCACTTTTTCTTTGTTCATCTGTGCGGTGTCGGATGGGGTGATATCATGTGCTGCGATGATGACGGGCTCTTTGAGCGTCATCAGGGACAGGATCTCCTTGCCCAAGAGGTTCATGATCAGGTGATGACCGATGTCTCGTATATCGGCAGCCCTTTCTTTCATATAGTCATCATCCATTGCGGCAAAAATTCCGGCGAAGAGATCGATCGATTCCTGCGTGGCGGAGACGACATCCTGTTTTTTGTCGGCGATCTTGCCGTTGATCCGATCGCTCAGCTCGACATCTTCGAGGATCATGATATGGGCATCGAGGATCTCCTTCATCACATCGCCGGCAGTTTCTTTGATCTGCTCCAGCTGTCGTTTGGATCTTTCGATGGCTGCGACAAGGCGTGCCTTTTCGCTTTCGACCTCTTCTGCGGAGATCGTATGTTTATTGATGATGGGCTCTTCTTTTTTGAGCAGTAATATTTTTCCGATTGCAATGCCTTCTGAGGCAGCGATACCTTTGTACATAAAAACTCCTTCGTCAAAACAATGGGACTTAAGTCGTCCCAAGGGGTCGGCTTTGTCCATTGACCTTATTGTAGATGAAAAAAGAAAATAATACAAGCAAAACGAACAAAAAAGTATTTTATATCATCCGGATGATCTTGTGGGGCGGATAGGATGTTTTGGTTAAAAAAGGACCTTTTACAAAGAGAGATGTTCTTGAGCCGTAGACGGTCACGGGTCAAGAGGAGATCCGGAGATTGTAAGAAATTTGTAACACTTTTCGCCCCTGTTTTACGGTATAATGGTAAAAGTATGTAGAAACAAAAGTGAGGTGTGTATGAAAAAATTCAAAGCGATGATCGCCGCCGGTATGGCGATGCTGATCGGTGCAGGGAGCATTTTGCCTTCTCATGCACAAAATGTCGTGGGAGAGAAGAAACAGGAGAGGATCAAATATTCTTATCGTTCATCGGTGATCGATACATCGGATGCGCCGAAACGCTCGACTTATGATGTCATCGTGTTCGGATCGGATCCGGAAGCGGTGGCGGCGGCGTATTCTGCGGGCAGACAGGGGCTGAATGTCTTGCTGATGGACTTCGGTCGCGATCGCGTCGGCGGGCTCTATACGCTGGGATGGCTCAATATGATCGATTTCAACTATGCGCCGGGTCAGGAAGAATGGTATGCGAATGTATATAAGGACAATTTTTTGAATCATGGCGTGTTTGAACGTTTCTATCATCTGATCGGCAAGAAGAAGGCTTTTGATATCACCGATGCCCAAAAGGCGATGGAAAAATTGCTTGCCGAAGGGAATGTAGAGGTCGTTCTGACTTCGGATGACGGGGTCGAGTACAGCTATGTGCCGGCGGAAAAGACCAGTGTGATCGTGGTGAACAGCAAGTCCGATCCGATGGTGATCTCGGCGAAGGTCGTGATCGATGCGACACCGAATGCCGATATCGCTTCCAAGGCGGGAGCAAAATTCCATGAAGGGAAAGAAGATATCGGTCTCAAGGGCAAATATCAGTCGGCTACGCTGGTGTATAAGATCAAGGGCGTCAACTGGGACAAGGTGCGCGTCGCACTCCAAAACGACGGCGATCCGAATACCGGCTTGAGCGGCAATGCGGCATGGGGCTACAAACAGATGCTGAGTTGCCCGGTCAACCATCCGAAGATGCAGAGCAGGCACTTGAATCTCGGTCGTCAGAATGACGGTACGGTGCTGGTGAACGCTTTTCAGATCTTTGATTTCAAACCATATGACAAAATGTATCAGATCTCCACGCGAGATGAAGCGATCCGCCGGATCAAGCAGGATGTCATCCCATATATGAGAGCCAATCTGAAAGGTTTTGAGAATGCGGAATTCGTTTCGGCGGCACCGGAGTTCTATATCCGTGAGACCAAACATATGATCGGCGAGCAGACTTTGACTGCCAACGATGTATTCGACTCGGTATTCCCGAACGATTATATCGCGGTCGGCTCTTATCCGATCGACATCCAGGCAAACCAAAAGGGCGATATCGGAACGATCCTCACAGGGACCAAGCCTTATGGAGTTGGAGCAGGTGCGATCATTCCGAAGAATGTCGAAGGGATCTATGTACCGAGCAAATGTGCGAGCTTCGACTCGATCGCTTACGGCTCGGCGAGAACCGTTCCTGTACTGATGGCACTTGGCGAAGCCGCAGGGGTCATGGCAAAGGTGTCGATCGTGAGAAATGTCAGCACGAGGGAGATCCTGACCGATCCGAGCAATCTGCTGGCGGTGCGAACGGCGCTGTATGAAAAAGGGGTGCGGCTGGTGAGCTATGCCAATGTTCATCCGATCGACCACAGCTATGCGGCGAGAGAGATCAAACTCCTCCGCAGCAAGGCACTGATCACGATGACTTATCAGAACGAGTATGGTCTTCATACCAAGGCGAATGTCGGAAAACTCTACACGATGCTCCATCTGCTGGAGAACAACTCGCCTTATGATGTGCATCGCAAGGATGTGATGCAGCTCGTCCCAAAACCGATGTCCTATGAGCTGACTTTAAGTGATATGATGCCGGTGCTGAATCATTTCCTTCGTCAAAACTATGCGAATCTCGAGGCGATGCGTGATGCAAAGGTGATCCCGCCACAGATCTATGATCGGATCATGGCAAAGGCGGTCGAGATCCCGAATGAGGCAGATCCGAAACAGACCTATCGCGAAGTCTATCTCTTGACCGAAGATCTGTATGCGCTGATGGGCAATGTGATCGAAAAGACCCCGATCCGTCAGGAGACAAAAGTATGATCTTCATCGATGCGATCGGATAAGTGATCCGGAATGAAGAGCGGCTGAAATTTTCGTTGCTCTTTTCAGAGAGAAAACAATAAATTTTCACCAAACGAAGATCGATCTTGTTTTCTTCTATTGAGATCGTTTCGATACCGGATCGCGGTCGATCGATCCTATGGGGAGAAATGAACGATTTGGCGCGGATCATCGAGAGAAGAGTTTAGCAAAAACACTTTCAAAAAATATTTTATTAAAAATTTATGTGCATAAACTGAGAATTTATGGTATAAATGAAGTGATGATAATATTCGTTTATTCAAAGGACCTGTTATTGAAAGGAGGGAAATATGAAGTCGGACATTAAACGAGAAGAAATGTTGGACGCATTTATCCAAGCATTTACAGAGTATGGCATCGACAAAGCATCGACAAAGAAACTTACCGCAAAAGCTGGCGTGAACGAGGCGTTGCTGTACTATTATTTTTCCGACAAAAATGATGCCGTTATCGCTTGTGTGAAGCGTTGCTACGAGCGATACAAGACAGGAACCGTCGATATTTTTCGCAAAAATATCCATGATGTTGACAAAATGCTGGATAAGCTTCAGGCTTATACCAAAAAGACGATCAACGAACAGAGATTTGCGCTGGAAGTTCTTTCACATCCGGTCTACTCAAAGAGTATCATCCCAAGCGTAGTCGAGTTGAACAAGGAGCTGGATAGCGAGATCCGAAACTATGCCAAAGAAAACGGTGTGGATGAGGATATGCTGGCGATGTGGGTACAGTTTATCACCGAATCGCTCGTTTATTATGCGATCACCAAGAATGAAGAGCATTTTGTAAACAAGAAATCTTTTATTGCAAGTGAGGTCAAAAAACTTTTTGCGAGATCGTAGATCATAAGCCGAAACATTGGGGAAGGGTCTCGGATCTATGAACAGGATACATCTATAGAGATAACATGACGGCACTTTTGGAGCGGAGCCGCAGGACGATCCGTTTCAAAGGTGCTTTTTTTGTGTCACAGATCGTATCGATACAAGAGAAGATCGCTGTAATACTGATACCTATTTGAACCTATCGTATCGCTCCGATCCCTATGGATCATACTTCCCGATATTCGTCGGATCACCGTATCGACCACATTGATGCTAATATCCTTTAGAACCGGCACTTGGCAACATTTTTATTTTTTATAGATTATATAGAGCGATGCCCCGTCCGTTTTGTCATTTCATTAGAACGGAATGTGGATATGCTTATTTTATTGGATAATTATAAGATCCTTTGCGCCGCGTTTTTTCGGAGGGTCGAAAGGAGAGCGATCGGCAGAATAGCGGTTCACAATTCGATCTGACTGTGATACAATAAATTCGAGAAGAAAAACAAAGGAGCAGCTTATGATAAAAGAGATCAGAAACAATATGAATGTGATCGAGTCGATGATTTATTTTTGGACGGCGGTAAAGGACAGAGAAAAAGTCGGGGAACGCTATCTTGTCGAATTGAGCGAATACCCGGAGATGAAGCTGTTGTATGATGAGAGCTTCAACGCGGAATCGGTCCGAAGATCGCTCAGCGCGATCACCAATCGAGAGATGCTCAACGGCGGCACGCAGAAGGAGAGGCAATTCTGGAACAACAATATGTGGATGTTGGAAGACCTTTCTTTGATGAGCAATATGGTCGCGCCGTTGAAGGTGCTCAATCTCGATGCGTTGCCGGAGCGGATCGGCAAGGTCAAGGATATCGATGTGCCGAGCATCGAAGTGATCTTCATCCCGGCGAACAAGGAGGAATACTTTGTCGTGGACAACAAGCTCGTCATCAATTTTTTCCGTGTAACACCGGACCTTGTGCTCGGTGGAGATCCGACGATCGACGGCAAGCCGATCATGGAGTATATCGAGGAAAAGATCATCGAGAATTTTTAGTGTTTTGACCCGGCGCAAGATCGTCGCAGCGATGTGAGGGCAGGTCGGAGCATCAGCCGTAAGAACAGGAGGCAATATGAAGTTTCAGGAAGAAAAAGGCAGGATCTTTCTAAATGACGAAGAAGGAAAAATGATCGCGGAAGTCACATTTCCGGGAGAGGATGAATGGCATCTGGATCACACCTTCGTCGATCGATCGCTGAGAGGACAGGGCGTAGCGGGCAAGCTTGTCCGGGCTGTCGTCGAGAAGGCGCGAGCGGAGGGCAAAAAGATCGTTCCGGAATGCTCTTATGCGGTTGCGGAATTTGAAAAAAAGACGGAATATCATGATGTGTTGGCGGAGCAGGCGAAGTAGCAGCTCCGAGATCGATGTACAAGCGGTAGCAGATCGAATGGGGCGCTGCCGCTTTTTGTGGGCTTCGTAACGCCGTCGCTGCACGTTCCATCCGAACGAAATGTACATGCTCATTTTATTGGATAACAGTATTCGTATGATAGGCGATGCAAAAAGGCATCGATCGGTCTTGGATCGGTCAGGGGAGATAGATGGAAACTCAAAATAAACGATCGGCAGCTTTGTATATGGTGCTCTCGGCACTTTCCTTTTCGCTGATGCAGCTTCTTGTCAAGTCGACGGCAAAGATACTGCCTTTGTTTGAACAAGTGTTTGTGCGAAATTTTGTCGTGATCATGATGATGCTGTATTCGCTGTATAAATATAAAAATATGGATAAACTTCGAGTGGATAAGGATGTGCGAGGAGCACTCCTGTTACGAAGTTTTTGCGGATTTATGGGGATCGTGCTTTTTTTTAATGCCATGAGGAATATCAATCTGGCGGATGCTGCGGCATTGCAGAAATGCTCTCCTTTTTTTGTGATGCTTTTTTCTTCGCTGATCTTGAAGGAGAAGCTCACCAAGGCGAAGATGATCGCTATTTCGACCGCTTTTGTCGGCGTGTTGTTGATCGTCAAGCCGCAATTCGATTCGGCGGTCCTGCCGTCGGTGCTGGCACTTTGCTCGGCGATGTTCTCGGGTATGGCTTATACGATGATCGCATTTATGAAGAACAAAGTCCATTCACATGTGATCATCTTTTATTTCAGCCTGTTCTCCTGTTTGCTCTGTATCCCGTTGATGATCCCGACATTCATCGTGCCGACACCTTATCTGATGGCTGTCATGCTGGCGATCGGTATCTTGGGGGGACTGGGACAGACTTTTTTGACTTCGGCATACAAATTGGCGGTCGCAGGAGAAGTCAGCGTGTATAATTATTCCAACATCGTCTTTTCAGCACTTGCGGGATATTTTATCTTCGGAGAAGTGCTCGATGTCTATAGTATGTTCGGGATCCTGCTGATCATCGTTTCAGGGATCGGAGTTTATATGTTCAACAAGGAATAGAGGAGCGAATGCTATCAGGGATCTTGAAAAATTACAGATCGTATAATGGATCAAAGATGACCGATCCGGATGCTTCGAGAGAACTTCCGTACGATAACAAGATCTGAAAAGGAGGGGCTATGAGAAGAAAGGATCGAATGACATCGAAAGGATATGCGCTGAAAGTGATCGAGCAATGTCTTTATGCGACGCTGGCTACAGTCAATGAAGATCTGTCGCCATATGCGATCGCGATCTCGCCGGCGAGCGACGGGAAATATGTGTATTTTCACTGCGCCAAAAAGGGCAAAAAGATCGACAATATGATCCGGGAGCCGAGGGTCTGTCTCTCCTGTGTCGGTTTTGCGGAGGCGATCTCGGAAAAATATACGATGAGCTATGAGTCAGCGGTCGTTTTTGGCAGAGCGGAGGCTGTAACGGACGAGGAAGAGATGATCTATGCGCTGCGGCTGATCTCGGAGAAGTATTCGCCGGAGCATATAGGACGCTTTGACGAAGTGATCCAAGCGAGCCTCAAAGCGACGGCGGTCTACCGCATCTCGATCGATGAAGTGACCGGCAAGGCAAATATGCCTGAGCGCGATCTGTAGAAGGATCGCGGCACGAAAGGGCTGATCGGAAAAATTCGTTTTAAGACCATAGGAACTATAAAAAGCCCCGAGCATTGCTCGGGGCTTCGTTGTTCTTTTTTGCTCTTATTTTTTTAGTTTGCGCACCTTTTTTTCGGCTTTTTCGGCAACGCTCTTTACATTGTCTTGCACTTCATCGGCGATCTCTTCCGCTTTCGTCTTTGCTTTTTTGGCTGTTTTCTTGACCGTTTTTTCAGCATCTTGAGCGATGGACTCGATTTTGTCGGCAGCCTTCTTAGTGGTCTTCTTCGCGGTTTTCTTGACAGCCTTTGCGGTGTCCTGGACTTCATCGGCGATCTCTTCCGCTTTCGTCTTTGCTTTTTTGGCTGTTTTCTTGACCGTTTTTTCAGCATCTTGAGCGATGGACTCGATTTTGTCGGCAGCCTTCTTAG
>JAUMYO010000074.1 GCA_030528605.1 Peptostreptococcaceae bacterium
TTGAGGACCTCGGTGGATCCGAATAGCGGATAGACCGCTGCTTTTGAGATGATCCCGTGCTTCGTCCTCGCTGAGATGCCCGTCGATCATAGGGAATTGCCACATCCCTCGCAACAGACCGCTGTCGGATCTTTTTTCAAGTAGGATCTCATCTTCAAAATAAAGAAGAAATATGGTCTTCTTTTCGATCCGTCGAGGTTTTTTTGTCGTTTTCTTTGGAAGATCGGTCTGTGATCCATGTTCAAAGGCGATACAAAACTCGCTGATCGGGCAGATCGTGCATAAGGGTCCGACATTCGGCAGGCAGATCGTAGCACCGATGTCCATGATCGCCTGATTGAAATCGCCGGCATCTTCAGGAAGGAGCGATGCCCAAAAATTTTCGAGATCACGCTTGCCCTCAGTATTCGTAACAGATCGATCATATGCCAAAAGCCTTGCGCCGACACGGATCAGATTGCCGTCGACGGCAGTTTCTTTCTTACCGAAGGCGATGCTGGCGATCGCGCCTGCCGTATAAGATCCGATGCCGGGAAGTTTCATCAATTCTTCTTTGTTGTCCGGCAACTCACCACCATACTGCTCGACGACGATCCGCGCCGCTTTGTGAATATTTCGGGCACGCGAATAATATCCGAGCCCTTCCCATAGTTTGAGCAAGGTATCCTTATCTCCCTCCGCCAATGCACGGATCGTCGGGAAAGTCTTCACAAAGCGTTCAAAATATGGGATGACGGTATCGACTCGGGTCTGCTGCAACATGATCTCAGAGATCCATACATGGTATGGGGTCGGATCCTCGCGCCAAGGCAGGATCCGGCGTTTTTGTCTGTAATAGGAAAGAACTTTAGCAGACAGTTTTTGGTATTTTTTATTCATTATCGTCAGTTTGATTCTTGCGAGGCACGACCTTTACATCGAGAGCTTCATATCGGTTCTTGACTTTCATCGTCTGGATCGCCGTCGTGATCTCGACTCCGTAAAAAATGACCTCACCATCCTCATCCGGACCATACAATGGCTCGATCTTTTCTAAAACACTCGGACGCATCGTCGATGCGGAGCGCCATGGGTAAAGCATACGCACCTTTTTGCCTTTGGAATCAGTCCCCGTATTGAAATCATAGTCGATGGTGAAAGGGTCAAATGCAAAACAATCATGATAATGCCCCATCAAAATAAAACGTCTGCCGTCCATCATCTCGATCGCGACTTCATTGATGGTATCTTTCACGTCAAAAGCACCGGTGTACCATGAGATCCAAAATTTTTTGACCTCCTGCCCGATGATGGAATCAAAAAGCTCTTTTTTGTCTTTCATAAACTCTTCGGCATTATTGTAAAAAGTTGCTTTGTGATCATTATAAACGTAATTTTCGACTTGTTCGTACATAAATCTCCTCTCCTGTATCTTTTGTTGGATAAAACAGCATATCCCTTGATCAATATTATAGCATAACAAGATAAAAAGACATTTTTAGTTTTTGGATTAACGGAAATAGTTACTAATAAGACAAGACAAAAGGTAAACAGGGGGACTTGAGAGTGAAGAAAAGCGGAAAGGATAAAGTAGGCGGATCTTGGGCACAAAAAAAGCAGCCTTTGGCTACTCAAAAATATGGCGGAGAGAGGGAGATTCGAACTCCCGGTACGTGTTACCGTACACCCGCGTTCCAGGCGAGCACCTTCAACCACTCAGACACCTCTCCGCGACTTGTCTATAATACCATACTTTTAGGCAACTGACAATAGATTGAGTGATTTTTCCTGAAAGAAGTTTTTGGCTTGGAGATTTTAGAAGTTGTTGTGAAAAAACAGATGAGGACATCGTCTGTAGCAAGGTCCAAAGCGAGGTCGGACAGTCTATTACGCTGTAGACCCCTGATGAAAAGCGAGGATGTATTTCGTCGTTGTATAAAAACCGCTTGTTGATACAAGATCAAACTTGAAGATCAACGGTCGAAAAGGTGGATGAACGCTTATGAGAAGAAGAGTTCTTGACGAAAAACTTTTACAATTTGCGTATCGGATGATATAATGGTTCAAACATTAGGGAATATTTTTTGAAGATAAGTATCCGAATTTAGAGAGAGGAGGAACGATGGAGACCGGTGAGATCTTACTGAAAGTGGTCATTGCGATAATGGTCGGAGGGCTGATCGGCAATGAGAGAAAAAAGAGCGGAAAACCTGCGGGGATCGCGACACATATGGTGGTGTGTATGGGCGCGACTTTGCTCACTTTGATCCAAAAAGAGATCGACATCAGTACATTGGAGTTGGCAAAACAATACCCTTCGGTGATCCAGACACTCAAGGTGGATACCGCAAGGATCCCGGCTCAGATCGTATCGGGCGTCGGCTTTTTGGGTGGCGGCGTGATCCTTCATTCCAAAAAGACGATCTCCGGCATCACAACAGCTGCAACCATATGGATAACGGCTTGTCTGGGGATCGGGATCGGATTCGGTTACTACAAGATCGTGATCCCGTTTGCGATATCGCTTCTGATCGCCCTTTATATTTTGAAAAGACATGGTATTTTTTCCGAAGAAAAAGAGTAAGTCAAAGCGAACGCTTCGATACATCTTCATATAAGATAGCGTGTAATAAGAGTGTTTTTGGTTCAAAAAGCCGACTCCGGATCCGGGGTCGGCTTTCATCATTCTTATCTTGCATCCGTCTCGAAATGTTAAAAAGGCTTTTTGTAAATGATCCGGATCCTTTCTGCTATCCTTCTTACGATCGGGTTTTTGATCTCAATGAAGATCGTTTCTGATCACGAGATCGCATCTAATTTTTGAAAACGGCATTTTGCATTGGCAACACATTTTCCGCAAACGGAACAGTTTCCGAGGTCTCGATAGATCATCTGATTGTTTTGTAGATGCTCTGTGCACTTTTGAGCATCGAGACGCTCCACCGTCAGTGCTTTTTGAGGACAAGCATCGATACAGGTCGTGCAGGATCCGTCGAGCTTATAGAGGCAGTACTCCTTCTGCGGTCTTGGGGTCGGCGGGATCTTCAGCTCGGTGATGACGGAGCCGAATCGACCGGCACATCCTTTGTCAGTGATGATCAATTTGTTCATGCCGAAAGTACCGAGTCCCGCGATGTAAGCGATGTGACGCTGGGAATAATTTCCTGAAAGAGTCCCGCGCTCCATATTTTTTCCGGGCGGAAGGATGGTCGCATATCCTTTTTTCTCCAAGCGTTCCTTGATCGCGATGCTCAGTTTTTCGATCATCCGATTGGTCTCGATATAGGCAAATGCCCAATCCTGCGATGCGATCCTGCCATCGGTGTTTGAGAGAACGGTCTGCTCTTCAAACGGGATGAAGAACGAGATGACCGTATTGGCACTGACCAAAGCCGTTGTCGGTGAAATATGCTTCTCTCCGATGATCTCCTTGAGTCCATCGAATAACGGATCGCGCGCATCGGCATACCCGATGATGGGTTCTTGCCAATCCGTGATCGTGCGTTCTTTCTTTTTATACTCACGCACGAATTTGCGTATAAAATTCTCCAAACTTTTTTTCATGATCCCCTCCAAAAACATACCTTACCTATAAAAATACCATAGAAATATCTTTTTGTAAATTGATATGAATAAAGTTATATCCCACTAATTTCAGTTAGTTCGCTGTAATTATATAATTGAACGAATAAATTTGTGAGGCAAAGAGATATTATTTTCTGTGGATCAAAAAGAGGATCAGTGCCGTTGAGTTTATCGGCGAAGGCTAACATTGTTTTGAAGATGACGATAGTTTTTTTTGGGAGCCCAAATGGAGCGGACCGGAAGGAAGATCCTCATCCAAAATTGTCGTCATCTATCACTGACCGATCGCATCATACTACGATCGTGATGTTGAGCCTTCATCAAAAAGAATAGAGTTTGAAACGATTGGACACGACCCAAAGCATACTGGACATTGACATGATCCGGGCTGTGGATTATAATATTCGTGATAAAAATAATTTTAGGAGAGAGGTTTTCATGAACACAAATCTATTGATATTCCCGGCACTGATCTTGGGGATCGGGATCATCGTTATGATCGTACTGAATATGCGAGGGAAGAATGCTTCGGGAGTTGCACAGGATGTGATGAAGGAGTATGTATATTCGGAGATCCCGATGCTTCGAAAGCAAGAGATCGGTGTGATCGATCTCTTGGAAGGTGGGGTCAATACCCATCATATCTGGGTCGTTGCGTATGATCCGAATGGTTTATTCTTGATCCCGTCCATATCCGATCCTTTGACCCGCACGATCAAAAGATACGAGGATATGACACCGGCATTTGATTTGAAAAAAGCGATCGCGCGCGATATGCTCGGCGGCAGCAATTCTGAGAAGATCGAGTACCTGAAATTCTCTGAGATCGATCAGGTGAGCATCGACACTTCAGCGAAAACGATCGAAATCTCTGCCGGAGGGTCAACAACGAAGTTCCGATATATGGACAAAGACTGTTTCGGAGCGGACCGGAAGGAAGATATGGATCGGTTTTTCAATTATTTGAAGCGATAATAAGATTTGTTTGCAAAAAGATCCTGTCAGTCGGAAAAACTCCGCCCGGCAGGATCTTCTTTGTATAGATCAAAATGTAGCGATCGCGTATTGCTCCACATTTTTTCTAAAAAGCAGAGTATAGCTACACGATCCGAGTAAGGTCTTTTAGTTTGTATTTCGTTTTCCGGATCTTTACCTGCTTTCTTTTCTAAGTAGCGGTTAGAGATAGTATAAGATACGAGACCAAAGAGAACAAAAAGGCGATGATCGTCATTGTTATACTACCTTTCAGAAAACCGATGAAATGAAATTTGTAATTCTGATTGCCCGGATATTGCTCCGTTCCCGGCAATACAAAATATTTTATTGACAACATACAGATCATCAGCCAGTCAACAATGATCAAATCGACGATATTCCAACTTATACAAACAAGCCATAAGTGAAAAAATATTTTCCAAAAGGAGAATTCTTTCCCGCTGTATTGAGATACCGCAAAAGCGATCAGCAAGCCGAACAGTATCAAAAAGCTGACGGTAGCAAAAAGAACCCCATTGCGTTTATGATCTTTTGAAGGCGGTGGAATATTAGCGATCTTTCTTACATCATCCGGATAATCATGCTCGATCGTGAACGGAAAAACTCTAATGGAAATAGCGACCATGATGATCCATAATATACACCATAGAATGGATTGTGCAATTATTATTTTGAAATTCAATAATTTGTACCTCCGGATTTTTTATTTATCGGATCACCTTTTGTTATGATCCGAATTATTGTGTCGGCGATCTGCCGAATGTTTCGCCATGCTGTGAAGTTGATATGGTTAGCACTTCCTAATTTTGATTTTACCATATTTACTTTACTATATCAACTCAGGATCACATATCGATAAAAGCGAGCAAAGGAAGACTTCTGATATCTCAGCGAATATATAAAATACAAGGCTTTCAAATCAATGCTCATCATCCGTATAAAATTGCATTTAGTCTGTTTTTTATTATGCGGGATTACCTATTTAAGCATGGATCCTACGGAGAGTTTGCGCTTCAAGCGTGCTTCGGATTCTTTGCAAGGACTACGATGAATTTAGCATTGATAAGCACGCAAAGTAAATGATATAATAAAAATGAGCAAGCATTTTGAAAATTATGATGTTCCCTCGTTACGCTCGAACGATTGCCGGATCGACATACGATGTCGAGCGATGATATGAGGAAAAAGGATCTAATGTGGAAAAAGACTTGTGAATAAAAAAACCGGGAGGTCGGTATGAAAATTGCTTTTTATGGTGCGGCGCGTATGGTGACGGGAAGCTGTCATTATTTGGAGTCGAACGGAAAAAAGATGCTGGTGGACTGCGGTCTGCAACAAGGGATGGATGCGAACAACCTACAAGATTTTCCTTTTGCTGTGAATGAACTGGACTATGTGTTTTTGACGCATGCACATATCGATCACTCCGGTCGTTTGCCATTGCTTGCAAAAAATGGATTCAACGGGAAAGTATTTTGTACTTCGGCAACAGAGGACCTATGCAATATCATGCTCCGAGACTCCGCGCATATTCAGGAATTTGAAGCGGAATGGCGCAATCGAAAAGGGAAACGTCTGGGAAAAGATCTCAAAGAACCGCTCTATACGATGGCGGATGCCGAAACGCTCCTGTCACGCCTGGAGCCTTGTCCATACAATCAGGTCCTGGACATTGACGAAGGGATCCAAATACGATTTCGGGATATCGGACATCTGCTCGGGTCATCCTGTATCGAGGTCTGGCTCACCGAAGGCGGATTGACAAAAAAGATCGTTTTTTCAGGAGATATCGGCAACAACGATATGCCACTGATCAAAGATCCGAGCTTTGTCAAAGAAGCAGACTATGTTGTGATCGAATCGACCTATGGAGATCGAACACACCATCGTCCGCCCGATCAAGCGGTGGAGCTTGCCAAGGTGATCCAAAAAACTTTTGACCGCGGCGGCAATGTGGTGATCCCATCCTTTGCGGTGGGAAGAACGCAGGAGCTGCTATACTATATCCGGAAGATCAAAGAACAGGGAATGGTAAAAGGTCACGGTATCTTTGATGTCTACGTGGATTCACCGCTTGCGAGCGAAGCCACCCGATTGTTTGATGAGAACAAATGGGAAAATTATGATGAAGAAGCGATGGAACTGGTGAACAGCGGGATCAACCCGATCGCATTCGACGGACTGCATCTGTCAGTCAGTGCGGACGAATCCAGAGAGATCAACTTTATCCCGACGCCGAAAGTCATCATCTCCGCATCCGGTATGGCGGAAGCGGGCAGGATCAAACACCATCTCAAGCACAATCTGTGGCGACCGGAATCGACTATTTTGTTCGTAGGTTTTCAGGCGCATGGTACGACGGGACGCGCGATCTTAGACGGAGCGGAGAGCATCCGGCTGTTCGGGGAAGAGATCACCGTTCGTGCAGAGATCGTAAAACTGGAAGGTATCTCCGGTCACGCGGACCGGGAAGGATTGGTGAATTGGCTGGCAAATTTTGAAAAAATGCCGCAGCATATTTTTGTCGTGCATGGAGAAGAAGAAGTTTCGATCGAGTTCGGCAAGTTGCTCAAAGAGCGATTCGATGTCGAGGTCACCGTTCCTTTATATACTCAGATGCACAGCCTGTACGACGGTTCGATGATCCGAGAGGGCATTGCGATCGAGAGGACGCAACGTATGCAGACCGAGGAGAACTCTCCTTATGGGAAACTTCTTCAAGCGATCCGAGCACTCGATCGAGTCGTTTTGCATAACAAAGGCGGAGCAAATCGCGACTTGAACAAATTCACGCAAGAGATCGAGGCTCTGGTCCAAAAATGGGATCGATGATCCCCCAAAGAGCGACCGCTCGATAGGATACGGATCGTCCAACAAAATAACCGTATCGATACAGTTTTGACGGAACGGTGTAGCACCATTCTATATAAGCTATATAAGCTATGAAAATAAAAAGCTTGCTCAGTGACAGATCTAAAAAATATCAGTATAAAATTCGCGCTGTACGGCAACAGGTCACGGGGGTCTCAACGGATCTTCCGGATCGCCGAACAGCTTGTAATATCCGTTTTGTAAAAGAGTATGCCAAAGAGAGGCGGAAGAAGGGTCTTTCCAAAGTCGTAAGATCTTTGGCAAAGATCGCATAGGAGGGAATATGTGGGAAAAAGATATCGATATCAATGAAGTACGTGAGATCCGCGTAAAGACGACGGTGTTTTTTGGTGTCGGCGCGATCCGCAAGATCGATTACATCTGCGCACAGCTTGTCAAAAGAGGGATCCGAAAGGTCCTTGTTGTGACCGGAAAAAATGCCTATAAAAAAACGGGGGCATGGGATGTGGTCTTGGAAGCTTTTGCAAAAAACGAGATCGAATATGTGCATTATGACGGGATCATGCCGAACCCGGAAGCCGACCCGATCGATGAGGCGGTCAAGCTCGCAAGAGGATCCGGAGCTCAAGCGGTGCTGGGGATCGGCGGCGGAAGCTCCATCGATGCGGCAAAAGCGGTCGCCGCACTGCTGGCATATCCGGAGCATGATGCTCGCTCGATCAGCCAAGGCGTATCGATCCGCCAAGCATTGCCGATCATAGCGATCAATCTGACACATGGCACAGGCAGCGAGGTGGACCGCTTCTCCGTCCTGACGATACCGGAGACCAACCACAAGCTGTCTTTGACAGCAGACTGCCTCTATCCGCTCTTCTCGATCAACGATCCGCGATTGATGACCGGATTGGGCGCAGGACAGACGGCGTATGTATCGGTCGATGCGGTCAATCATGTGCTTGAAGCATGCTCGACGAAGATAGCAAGCCCTTTCTCCATCTTGCTGGCAAAAGAAGTCGTGCGCCTCGTTGCCAAATATCTGCCAAAAGCACTCCAAGATCCGGAAGATCTACAGGCAAGATATTATCTGAGCTACGCATCCATGATAGCAGGCACGGCATTTGACAACGGACTGCTCCACATCACCCATGCGCTGGAGCATCCGCTGAGCGGTCTCAAGACCGAGACCATCCACGGACAAGGACTGGCATTGCTTCTGCCGGCAGTCTTGAAGCAGATCTTTGAAACAAAAAAACACACGATCTTGGAAGTGCTTCGACCGATCCTGGGCGACCTTGGATCTGAGCAGGCGACCGCCGATCAAGTTGCCGATCGAACAAGACGATGGCTGCACAGTGTAGGGATCACACAGACTCTGCGTGATCTCGGCTTTGGCGAAGAGCATCTGGACAAGCTGACCGATCTCGTCTACGAGACCCCGGGTCTTAAAGGATTGCTCGGACTTGCGCCGATCGAAGTGACGCGGGAGATGGTGAGAGAGATCTTTGCAGAAAGTCTTTAGCGATAAACGGAAAAACTTTTGAGATCCTCAAAGCGGATCGCAAAAACAGATCAAAATGGGAGGCAAACCATGAAAAAAATGAAATGGATCCCTTGGATCGAAAATTTTTATTTGACCGTCAATCTGCTCATCTACGGGATCTTATCCATTCACGCAAGATATCATTATCAGCTGAGAGAAACGCCTTTTTGGGAAAACCTTGAAAAGTTCGCCCGTATTCCGGGAATGAAAGAGTATATAGAACTGATCTTTGCGCTCTTTCCTTTCTTCATGATCTTTCTGGCGGTCTTGCTTCACCTCAAGATCGAGCGAATGAGCGAAGGCAGGTATGGATCGATCCGCGCTTTCTTCAAAGATGCGATCGATGGGAAGAATCCGTATTTCAAAGGCGATCGACTGGGTGTTTTTCTGATCGCAGCGAATTGTTGGATGATGAAAGACTGGATCTATGTACTGGTCATTATGATACCACTTTTGATCAGGGGGGTGTAAGATGCAAAAAGGATCAACGAACCATGTGCCCACTGAAGGCACAAGAAAAATACGATGGATCGAAAATACGATCCTGATGCTGAATGCGCTTCTCTTGTTCGAAGCGTGGTTTAGAGATCTTCCTCTCAAGTCCAAAGTCCTGAACGATCTTTCGTGGAAGATCTATGATCTTTATCAGGCGATCGGACTCTCCGCTCTGGAACGATGGCAAGGACGAGCGTGCATTTTTCTGCTGCTTCTGTTGTATTGGATACTGAAGCGAAAGATCATTCGCATCAGTGGAGGTGAATATCGAGGAATGATCCGCTTTTTGGCACATATCCTCCTTCAAAAACAGAGCTTCTGGAAAAAAGACAAGACCGGACTGCTTCTCATAGCCCTTAATGCTTACCTGATCTGGTATCAATTTATTCAGATCTGGATCGCCTTGATGGGCGTGTGATGGGGAATCGTGATCGCTCTGAAAAAAAGGCAGCAGGGTAGATCTGGAAACTTTATTGGGTCAAAAATAGAGACTGGAAAAGGTTAGCGTATGAAAAAAGATCATTATTTATATTATTTTATGGTTTTGTCCTATAGTTTGTCAGAGGTGCTCTTTGGTGTATGTTATATCTTGATCCTTAATAAGGTAGGTCTTTC
>JAUMYO010000075.1:0-1155 GCA_030528605.1 Peptostreptococcaceae bacterium
AGAACTCGGTATATTCCATCAGCCGGGAGGAGATGCGCTCGTCGTAGCGTGCCATGACCTCATCGGGGGCGAGATTGGTGGAGATGACCATTTTTTTTCGGTTGACCATGCGCGCATTGATGACATTGAACAGGATGGTCTTGACAAAGCTGTTGGTCAGTTCCGTGCCGAGGTCGTCGAGGATCAGCAGATCGACCCGCTCCAGCGCGAAATAATCTTCCATCGAATAACGTTGGAGGAAAAGATCGCGATCGAAGTGATAGAGCTGCATCATATCGACAAATTCGTTCATCGTGAAATAAAGCACCGATCGCCCCTGATCAAAAAGTGCTTTGGCGATCGACGAACACATAAAACTCTTCCCGAGCCCCACCGGTCCGTAGAAGAACAGACTTTTGGTATCCTTTTTGTCGATCTCGCGGACGAATCGTTCGGAAGCACGCCGAATGATGAGGATATTCTCGCGCTCGGTGCGCAGGACATCGCTGCCTTCAAAGGGCACATGACGCTGCCGGTCATCAAAGATCGACAGATCGAAGGAAGAGAAATTCTCCTTTTCGATCCGGCTTGACAGATGTGCCTGACCGAAGCGAAGATCTTCCTGTATCTTGAGCATGCAGGAACATTTGGCGAGAGTGCCTTCCGACTCGAGATAGCCGCGGTCCTTACATAGCTCACAAAAATATTGCATCCTCAGTTCATTGGGGTCGATCCGATATTGCTCGAGCAGACGATCTCTCTCGCGCTGCAGCTCGATCAGCTCGACTGCCAAAAGGTCGCTTTGGGACGCTTCGCCATAGAGCTTACTTTTTGACAGTTCCAGATTTTTCAGTCGGATCCTGCGGTTGGTCTCCTCCAGATCGGGACAGCGAGCATAGAGTTTTTCAATCCGAAGATCTAATGCTCGCGCCTGCGCATCACGTCTTGTTTGGTAGATCTGTTCGATCGTCGGCATGCCTACTCCTCCTTACTTTGTTTTCTGATCGCCGCCATCTGCTTTTCATGGATCCTTTTTTCCATCGGACCCATTTTTTTCTCGCCGGATGGTGCGGTATCTTGGGGATCGCTTTTTTTGGTGTAACGCTTTTGGGCTTCGGCGCGTCGGACCTGATCCAAAGTGATCTTTCGGACTCTCTCCTGCCGTGTCTGCTCGCC
>JAUMYO010000075.1:1255-10013 GCA_030528605.1 Peptostreptococcaceae bacterium
TTCAGGTTTGGAGATTTGATCGAGATCGTCTTGCCCACCGCATCCAGTACGGCTTCGATATCAAATCCGTATTCGTCCAACCACATATCCATCAGCTCTTTTTCCGGTTCGGTCGCGCTGCGGTACTCGCCCATGGCGCGCAGGATCTTTTTGTATTCCAGATACCGCTTCTCCTTGCCCTGCATCATCTGATCCAGATCCTCGACCGTACGGATCCCGTCCAGATGCCAGTTGCGCAATACGCCCAGCGCAAGCGAGATCGAGCGGCTGTTCTTCTTGTACATCGAATACAGCACGGCTTCGACGACGAGATCCTTGGAGACGTTAAGGTCGCAGATCATCTGATGGATCTTGCGGATGTCGCTTGGAGACAGCGGATATTTGATCGTCTGTTCGATCCGATCGTACATTTTTTTGTATTCTTCATTTTGGTAGGCAACGAGCAGCTCGTCCGAAGAGAGCGGCTTGGATCTTGTTTTGCCCGTGATGGTGCGCAGATCCCGAAATTCGATCGAATAGGATCCCGCGACTTCTTCATCCAACGGATGTTTTTTCAGCAGTCCGTAATCCTCACAAATTTTCCAGGTCTTATAGACATCGTCGATGCTCACGCCCAATTTTTCGGCAAGGCTTTTGTGGTCGTGGATCGGCTCGACATCGTCATAAGGATTGACGCTCATATAATATGCGAAGAGATAGATCGCCACCGCATGAGGTTCCGGTGAGAGCAGCGGCATCACCAATTCAAAAAAACTATGCGGCAGGACCATGTCCCGATGATGTAATGATCGATCTTCTAAAAAAAACATAAACTCTCCCTTTCTTCTTTCCTATTATATCATCTTTTACGATTTTGAGGAATGTGATCGAAGCGTAGCAAAAAAATTTGAAAAGGGCATAAAAAGACCTCCCTTTGGGGGGAGGCGGATCGGCTATTTATCGCTTTCCTGCGCTGCAGGGACCATGTCGCTCGGGATGGTCTTGATCCCGAACATAAAGTAAAGGATGTGGAAGACCCACACGATGCCGAGGATGATCCTGCCCACGGGCACTTTGCTCATCATCATAAAGCCGAATGCCATCGTCAGGGTGACGATCGCGATGATACGGACCTTCGTCTTCATCGTCATCCCTTTGCCCTCGACATAGGACTCCAGATTGTTTTTATATAATTTTGTTTGGATGAACCAATCGTTCAGACGATCCGAACTTTTTGCAAAGCATATCGCAGCGAGCATAAGAAACGGAAACGCCGGCATCAGCGGGATCACCGCTCCGACCGCTCCCAGTGCCAGTCCGATCAGACCGACTATAAGAAAGACGATTTTTTTGACAGAATATTTTTCCATAGCGAACACTCCTTGATCTATGACCACTATACGGGTTATACAGAACTAATTATCTTGTGCTAATCTTAAATTATCCGGCTCGATTTGTCAAGAAGAAAAACGGAGCGACTCGCTATCCGTCCTCATGATCTTTTTCGGATCAGATCGGTGAGGTATTCGTGCTGCACCTTGGTCGCATCGAATCTCAGCAGATCGAATTGCATTTTGAGGATCGGTCCCGAAAAAAGTGCGATCAGTATCGTTCCGACTCCAAAGCTGCCGCCGAGAAGATATCCGATGATGACGGCGACCGTTTCGTTGATCACCTTGACCAGACCGATCGAAAGATGCAGTTTTTTGGAAAGGACGACCATCAATCCGTCGCGCGGACCCGATCCCAGACCTTGCGCCATATAAAGCCAGATCCCGAAGTTCAGGATGACGGTGCCGATCAGGATGAACAGAAGTTTTGTGATATAAAGATCTCCCGGGCGGATGATACCGAGTGCATCGATCCGGTCGATGTAGACCCCGATCAGGATCATATTGAGCAATGTACCGATCCCGATGCTGGACCCGGCAAAAAATTCGATGACGACCAGCAGGACCGATACGAGGATGACCGCCTGACCGATCGTGATCCCGAAAGTGATCGACAGACCGCTCGAAAGCACATCCCACGGACCGAAACCCGTGTCCGAATTGATGATAAATACTACGCCCAAGGCGCAGAGGATGAAGCCGATGTTCAACCAAAACAATTTTTTGATATAGTCTCGGATGCTTTTTTTGTGTTCCATATGTTCTCCTTGTTTCTCCTTAAAGATAGATCGTTCGTATATATTACCATGAGGTATCCGAAAAGTAAACTCCGCAAGATTTTACAAAGTTCATACCGTTATCCATAGTAAAAAAAATTTTTTTTTGATATAATGGGATAAAGCGACTGAATGAAAGGAGGATGTATGCAAAGCAAACATAAGATCTGGATACTTACTGTGATCATCACGCTCGGATTTTTGATCCGAGATACGGTGCGCATCGCCGGTCCGATCGATATGGACCCTACGTTCATCGTACTTTTTGTTTCATTGGTATTATCTTTTTTCCTTATCATACTTTCAGAAAACAAAAAAACACACAATCATCCCAAGTCGATCCTCGTGCTGGTGTCGATGCTCATTTCTTTGTTGAGCATCATCGGGGCTTATGTTTTGGATCCGTCCGGCTATGGGGAAGCGGATCTTTTGACCGCGCTGCAGGAAAATATCAATCGGGCGATCGCCAATATCCAAGATTTCGGTTTTTTGATCATCTTTGCGAGTATGATATTCGGTGCCATCGTGGGATCCGACAAAAACATTCGCAAGACCTACAGCTATCGATCCGGCAAACAGACATCATCCAAATCACGCAAAAAATATCGGGATCGCAAGTGACCGAGCAACGACCAAGCAACCGCTTGGTTTTTGAATGTGATACGGAAACCTGATAAACTGTAGAAAAATATCATACTTTTTTCCGTCGGCGGGGACCTTATTGGATACAGTATAAGCTCGGTCTGCGGAAAGACCTTGAAAATTGCAGCTGCTGTTGCATCGTTTTGACAAACTGCGAGGAGGAAATTTATGAAAAAGATCCTGATCACGGGAGGCACTGCCTTTGTGAGCCGATATGCGGCTTCTTACTATGTAGAACGTGGAGATGAGGTCTATGTTCTGAATCGAGGGAGATCGACCCAGGTGGAAGGGGTGCACTGGATAAAGGGCGATCGCAACGATCTGACCGACGAACTCAAAGGACATCACTTCGATGCGGTCTTGGATATCACCGCCTACACGAGACAGGATGTTGCCGATCTTCTCGCTGCTTTGGATACATTCGACGACTATATTTTGATCAGCTCCAGTGCGGTCTATCCGGAAAGCTCGACACAGCCCTTTCGCGAGGACCGACCGGTCGGTCACAATAAGATCTGGAAAGAGTACGGGACGAACAAGATCGCTGCGGAGCAATACCTTCTGGAACGGATACCGACCGCGTATGTTTTGAGACCGCCCTATCTCTACGGTCCGATGCAGAATATCTATCGGGAACTGTTTGTGTTCGACTGCGCACTGCAGGATCGACCGTTCTATCTTCCGGGTGACGGGAGCATGCCGTTGCAGTTCTTTTATATAGAAGACCTGTGCCGATTTATGGATATCCTGATCGAGAAGCGACCCGAGCAACGGACCTTCAACGTCGGCAACAAAAGACCGGTCAGCGTGCGAGAATGGGTCGAAATATGCTATGAGGTCTGCGGAAAGACGCCGACATTCGTTTATGTCGAGGATCCGATCGAGCAACGCGATTACTTTCCATTCTATCGCTATGCCTATCATCTGGATGTGAGCAGGCAGGAAAGTCTGATGCCGAAGACCGAGTCATTGTACGACGGCTTGAGAAAAAGTCTGGAATACTATATACGGTCCGATGCGAAGATCGACAAGAGAGGATACGCGGAATTTATCAAAAGACATTTGGAAAACAGATAAAACTTTTCAAAAAAATGCTTGACGAGATTTTTGATGTCTGATATACTAACGATACAAATTCCTAATAAGAATTTATGAAAATGTTTATACACGAAATTTGTATAATATGGTAAAGTAAAATTTCTAAGGGGCAGGATCACTGCCGAATGTTAAGGAGGAATCGAAATGAACGAGAAACTACAAGCAAAAGTAAATGAATATCTATCCAATCAACAGGTAATGTATATCAAATTGCACAACCTTCACTGGTATGTAAAAGGACATGGATTCTTTACACTCCATGCAAAATTGGAAGAGCTTTACGATCAGACAGCGGACATCATCGACGAGGTCGCAGAGCGATTGTTGGCGATCGGCGGAAGACCGGTAGGAAGCATGAAGAGAGCATTGGAGCTTTCTACAGTGAAAGAGCTTTCGGACGAGCTGATCTCTTCGGAAGACACGGTAAAAGTATTGATCTCAGACGTTGAATACTGGGTGAAAGATACTAAAGCACTTGTCGATCTGGCAGAAGAAGCGGGAGATGTCGGAACGGCAGATCTATTCAACGGATATCTTTCCGAGTACCAGAAACTTCTGTGGATGTTGAACGCATACAAAGGATGATCATTCTTTTGCAAGCAGTGAAAGATCGATACGATCTTTGATCAAAAAACAGAAATGAGTACCAAGCCCGGTCGAATGACCGGGCTTTTGATATTCTTGTAAGAGCTATGGATCTAAGGTATAATAGAAAGCAATGTACATAAACTAAGAAAGAAGAGGAAAGATGATATTTTATTTGATCGCAGGTGCGATATGGTCAATACTATTTATTATCCAAATGTCAAAACACGAAACATTTTCATTTAAGAGAGCGGTTTATTACTTCGTAACGATGACTATGTTGGCATTCTTTACGATATATTTTGTGTTTAAGCATCCTTATATCATCCGACTTTTCGGCAAATTTATGCTTGTCGTCTCTACAATGACAGCAGGTGCTCTCATTTTGATGGGAGAGTTTCTTTATCAAGAACGACAGGACAAAAAACGTAAGAGGAAAATGTATAAAACAGAGCCGGCTCACTCGCCGGAGGAGATGGAGATCTTGACCGAGGTGAGAGAGATCCTTTTGAGAAAGATCGAGCAAGATCGCAAAGAGGCTCGGGAACAAAATGAGCCGATGGTGCGAGACTGGAGGAAGGAAAGCCTCCGAGGATCTTTGGCGATCGTAAAAGGACAAGGGAGATCGCAGGAGCAGTATTTTGTGGGGTCAAAGGAGAATGTATGAAGAAAATGTTAAAGGAGCTGGGGGCATACAAAAGGCAGATCGTCGCGATCTTCGTCCTCGTCATCTGCTCGGCACTGGCGAACCTCGCTTTACCGATGTATCTGTCGGAGGTCATCGATATCGCGATACCCGACGGAAATATGGATGCGGTGCTCGGCTATGGCGCGAAGATGCTGTTGTTCGTACTGATCGGGATCTTTTGCTCGGTCGCGACGAGTTATTTTGCCGCGCAGGTGTCGGTCGGGATCGGAAGAGAACTCCGAAGCAAGGTGTTCAGAAAAGTGCAGACCTTTTCTCAAAGTGAATTCGATCGGATCTCGACCTCGTCATTGATCACACGCACCAACAACGATGTGGTCCAAGTCCAAAGTTTTATCAGTGTTTTGCTTCGGATCTCGCTGATGGCACCGATCATGGTAGTGGGCGGCATCGTGATGGCTTTGAGAAAAAATGTGGCGATGTCGATGATCCTGCTCATCGCGATGCCGATCTTGCTGATCTTTATTTTTTATTTTGCCGGCAAGATCATGTCGCTATCCCAAGAGATGCAGGAGAGGTTGGACAGGATCAACCTCATCGTTCGTGAAAAATTGACAGGGATCCGTGTGATGCGGACATTCGGCATGGAATCATACGAAGAAGAACGATTTGAGAAGGTGAATCGCAGTTTTATGGATCATGCGATCCGGCTCGATTCGATCATGGCAGGGATGATACCGGGGATGAACCTGATCCTCTACACAACATCGGTCGCGCTGATCGCTTTTGGCGGTGCTCAGATCATCCGAGGGGCGACGATCCCGATCGGCGATGTGATCGCGATGGTCCAATATGTCGTGCAGATCATGATCTCGGTATTGATGTTGTCGATGGTCTTTCTCGTGTACCCTCGTGCGGCGGTCTCTGCCAAGCGGATCGATGAAGTATTGGAGACGGATCCCGTGATCCAAAGTCCGTCACATCCGATCTTCGAGCCGAACGGCAAAGGACATCTGTCCTTTCATAATGTGAGCTTCACTTTCCCGAATGCGACCGTTCCGGCGCTGCAGGATCTCTCCTTTGAGTCCGGTCCGGGAGAAGTGACTGCCATCGTCGGCTCGACAGGCTGTGGAAAATCGACGCTCGTCAATCTGATCCCTCGCTTCTACGATGTGCAGCAGGGCGAGATCCGGATCGACGGCATCGATATCAAAGATATGGAGATCGATCTTCTTCGCAGCAAGATCGGGATCGTTCCGCAAAAAGCATTTTTGTTCAAAGGCACGATCGCAGACAATGTGGGTTATGGAAGCCCCGGCATCAGTGAAGGAGAGCTGATGGATGCGCTCAAGATCGCTCAGTCCGCCGATTTTGTGATGGAAAAAGAAGGCGGTCTGCAGGCGATGATCACGCAGGGTGCGACCAATCTGTCCGGCGGTCAGAAGCAGCGTTTGGCGATCGCAAGGGCGATCGCGCGCAAGCCGGAGATCTATCTCTTTGACGACAGCTTCTCGGCGCTGGACTTCAAAACGGACGCCGCACTTCGCAAAGCATTGCTCGAAGAAGCGAAGGATGCGACAGTGATCCTGGTCGCACAGAGGGTCAGCACCATCAAGAATGCGGATCGTATCATCGTGCTCGAGAACGGACGTTCGGTCGGAGTCGGCACGCATGAAGAATTGCTCGAAAGCTGTGAGGTCTATCAGGAGATCGTCTATTCACAGCTCAGCGGAGAGGAGGTGCACTGATGGAGAAACAAAAAGGGCATTTCAAGCAGGTGTTCGGAAGGCTGTATCATTTTATGAAGCCTTACCGAAAAGGATTGATCGCCTCCATCTTTCTGACCGTCCTTGCATCCTTTTTCGGCAGCTTGGGACCTTTTATCCTGGGGAAAGCGACGGATTCGATGATCGGACTGATCGTGGGATCCGCGCCGAGCGAAGAAGGGATAAGACGCTTCGTCACCTTGTTGACCATGCTGGCTGCGATATCGCTTCTGTCCGCTGTGATAAAATTCGTCAGCGGGAAGATCCTTGCCAAGGTCTCGCAGAAGACGATCTACGATCTTCGTGCAAAAGTAGATCAAAAGCTGAAAAAACTTCCGCTCGATCATTTTGACAACAATACCTATGGAGATATCCTCAGCAGGATGACCAATGATGTCGCTACGATCTCGGGCAGCCTGCAACAGAGTTTGGATCAGTTCGTCACTTCGATCACGGAAGTGGTCTGCATTTTCGTCATGATGATCCGGATCGATCCGATCCTGACACTCATCGGTGTCATCACGGTTCCGGCGGCACTTTTTGCCTCGATGACGATCATGCGATCCTCGCAAAAACATTTCCAAAAACAGCAACAGATGCTCGGCGATCTCAACGGATTTGTGGAAGAGGTCTACACCGGACATGACATCGTCAGCGGTTTCGGGATGCAAAAGGAGAGCATAAGGATCTTTGAAGAGAAGAACGAGGAGCTCCATCAGAGTGCGTGGAAAGCGCAGTTTATGTCTTCTACGATGATGCCGATCACACAGGGCATGAGCAACATCGGCTATGTGGCGGTCGTCGTGGTCAGCGGCTGGCTCGTGATCCGAGGCAGGATGACGGTCGGAATGATCCAATCCTTCATCCAGTATCTTCGCCAATTTTCTCAGCCGATCATCCAGACGGTCCAGATCGCGAGCATCCTTCAGTCTACCGCGGCTGCGGCAGGCAGAGTGTTTGAATTTCTGGACGCAAAAGAAGAGACCGCCGATCCGTCACCGTCTCAGATACCGGACCGAAACGATATGGCGGTCGAATTTGAGCATGTGCGATTCGGGTACTCGCCGGATCGGGTGCTGATGCGCGATATCGATCTTCGCATCGAAGCCGGGACCAAGGTCGCGATCGTCGGACCGACCGGAGCCGGAAAAACGACGCTCGTCGATCTGCTGCTTCGATTTTACGATGTCGACGGCGGAGCGATCCGCATCGGCGGTGCGGATATCCGCTCGATGAAGCGAACGGATCTGCGCGAAGTTTTCGGGATGGTGCTGCAAGACACCTGGCTTTTCAGCGGAAGTATCATGGAGAATATCCGCTATGGGCGATCGGATGCGACCGATGAAGAAGTGATCGCTGCGGCAAAGGCGGCAAGGGCGGACAGTTTTATTCGAGCCTTGCCTGACGGATACGGATTCGTTCTGCAGGAAAATGCCGCAAATCTCGCGCAGGGGGAACGCCAGCTGCTCACGATCGCAAGAGCGATCCTTGCAAATGCTCCGATCATGATCCTCGACGAGGCGACAAGCTCCGTCGATACACGGACCGAAGTGCTGATCCAGGAAGCGATGGCAACACTGATGAAAGGACGCACGAGCTTTGTGATCGCACATCGGCTCTCGACCGTCAGAGATGCCGACATCATCCTCTATATGGATCAAGGAGATATCAAAGAGATCGGCGATCATGAAACGCTGATCAAAAAGAACGGACTCTATGCCAAGTTGTATGACAGCCAGTTCGCGGCAGAAAATGAAGCATAGAAGATAAGGGAGGCAGCCGAGGGTGACCTTTTTGAAAGTATGTTCTAACATTAAATAACGATAGTGTAAAATAGTTGTGGGAGATTTAAAAAAGAAATAGAGATCAGCTCCA
>JAUMYO010000076.1 GCA_030528605.1 Peptostreptococcaceae bacterium
TATCTTTTAGTATATCACGTTATGACAACTATTTCTACAAAAAACTTAGCAAGGATCCGATCCTTATAACTCAAAAAACATCATTTATAAATCATTTATACTGATATCCTTTCGATCACATACGATCCGTATGCGTAATATTTCTAACCGATCCGTTCATACGACTTACGGCTCGTCTTGTATGACTTTGTTTATCCCGTCGGATAAGGAACAAAAACATTTCTATTCTCTTTATCAAATTTTAGTATAAGTTTTGTACTATCCTCCGGTATCATACTAAAACCTATTGACCTAATAGTATCGATCTGATCTCTATGAGTGATATCTCTTATCATTTGTTAGGGTGATCTACAGTTCTTGCTCGGATAGATAATAAAAAGATTTCTAGTTTTCTATCGGGCTTAGCATCAGATACCCCCATATTATTTTCAAACAAAAAAAGATAGCCTCTTTTCTTTGCTATCTCTTCTTAACTATTATCTAATAAAATAAGCCATCCATACATTTCCGTTCTGATGGAGCGTACAGCGACGAGATCGTCGTTCCCTACAGAGCATAAAAAATCGTTGTTACATGCTGCTTCTAAAGGATAATGCTTACATCATTCTTCTCTCTTATTCTTATTCTTGTTATTGTTAGCCTTGATCGGTTCCTTATTTGATATGATCAGCAAATTACTCTAACAGATATTTAGGAATATCACTCATAGAAGCTCGAACCGATCCTATATGTTCAAAGAGGTTTTTTAGTATTAGGATACAACAATAAAGAAACCGTTAGATTTTGTGGTCTTACTTTTAGAGGGCTACAAATAAAGCCCCCCTTGCCATCCTACGCTATCCCCATTATAGAGCTGATCCATTTCATGATCGGATCCCCATAGATCGACATAACAAAAGCCGCAAGACATATGGATGGTCCAAAAGGGATCTCGTCATGCTTCGCGATCTTTTTACCCGATATTTTCAACACAATAATGATAACTAAAGCAATGTAGAAAGCCATCATCGATATCATGAGCGTTTTCTTTGCTCCAAAAACGATACCTACAGCAGCGATCAAGGTAATATCCCCTGATCCAAAAGCCTCTTTTTTGTAGATCGCTCGGGAGATCACATAGATCAAACCATAGATCACTACTCCTGCCAAAGCTCCCAAAGTATAGTGCTTCCAGCTGTAGCCCAAAAAAACCAAAAGGATCAGGTCGATCGCCGAAAAAAAGAGCAATACCGAATCCAATACTACCAAATGATCCCAATCGATCATAGCCGTGATCAACAGCATGGACCAAAAAGAAATGTAGAGAAAAGTCTCTGCTGTTATTCCAAAAAATTTATAAGCAAGAAAAAACAAGACCCCTGTCGCGATCTCAATCGCAGGATACCTTAAGGAGATCATCGTTTTGCAATATCTGCATCGTCCTCCCAAAAAAATAAAACTCAGTACAGGAAAAAGATCCAATACTTTTAATGATGTGTGACAGGAAGGACATGCCGACCTTCCTGTTCGGATCGACATATCCAAAGGAAGGCGATAGATCACTACATTATAAAAACTTCCAAAGATCGCTCCATAAATAAAAAAAATGATTCCCATTCTATACCTCAAATTTTATAAAAAATAGGGCAAAAGCCCTATTTTTTATATTTATATACATATTATATACATTTTTCGCTACTCAAACGATCATACATCACCCAAAAGACGGCTGTATAGATCATTCCCTGTTGTTCAACATAATATCTTTATCTTAAAATATCCGAACATGATCTTCTCCCGGTCATTCGGTCTTCAAGAAAGTCTCATACCATATCCCTTGCGATCTTCTCAAAGAGACCGATCTTAAAGCCATTACTTATAGCTATAAGAGAATGAATCAAAGTACAAGACGGAATCCGTGATCGAAACATCTTCTACACGAGAAATATAGATGCTCTTTACTTTAGCCGGATAACTCATCCTAGGAAGATTCAACAATCGAACATCTTTCCAATCAGTCCAATCGATATCTTCATATAAAATGACTGAGTGGACCATATTGTCGGCATCAATGATCTCCAATCCGATATTATGTCCGGACAACATCTCCGATTTCACTTTCAATATGATATCCGTAGCTTTTTTGTTAAGAACGATATTCTTGTCATCTAAATTGACTTTGATCGCACCGTAATACCCTACATCGCCAAGATGATACTCCAGCTTCAACGCATTTCTCTTCAATCCACTACTATCTGAAAGCTTGAGCTTGCCGGTATTCTTTGTAGCTCCGTTTGAATTCAGTTCCAAAGAGATCCCCGACAATGTGTTAAATGCCACTGTATTGCTTGGCGTTGACTGCGGAAGATTTGAAGGATCGTTTTTGTCTTTATTAGGTGCAGGCTGCGGTTGAGGTTGTGGATTTTGTACATATCCTCCAAAAGGAAGTCTTGTATAGCCCGATCCACCCGTTTGCCCCGGATCACTCGGCGGAACTGTCGATAATTCCGTTGTATTTGGAATAGGTGTCGGCATCATGGTATTTGGGTAAACCTGATACGGCGGCATGATACTTTGCGGCGGTTGCGGCAAAGTGATCTGGTTTCCAAAAGAATTTTTTGCGATCGGTGATGACGGTGCACTTGGTGTAAAATTCCACGAATAAGATAAGAACGGAGATGCTTTGCTTGATTTCGCAACCAATTGCTTCACCAAAATACTGTCCTTATGCTCAAAATACTTTTCCAGCTCCAAAACTTTGTAGAACACCAACTTGATCTGCGCATTATTCTTCGCCGAAGTGTTGCTGATCGAATCCTCGACTTTTGAGATCCTGATGGATTCCACAATAATGTTTCGCTCATTCAAAGCGACCAATGACACAAACTCATGGATCTGACTGTAAGATCCTTCTAAAGTAAGGTCCACCGCCAGTCCTTTAATATTTTTCGCATATGTTATTGCAGACGGATCCTCGGATTTCAGTACTTCATCCGGTGTATGATGCAGATTCGTATTTTCGTCGACCGGTTCTTCGGTTACCTGATCATCTGCATAACTCACATCCGATCCGCTCGGAACAGGATCCACAGATACCTTGCTGGCATCCGGTTTCTCTTCTTTCGGTTTTTCTTCCGGTGGCGCAAGACCTTCTTTCGGATCCTGCTTGATATATCCCTTGATCTTATCCTGAGCGATCAGCTCATTATATTTATCTACCTTTTGTCTTCCTTGTTCAAAACTTTGTATCGCTTCTGTACCATCCGACTCCGAAAAATTCATTCCGTTGATCGTGACCTTACTCTCTTTAGCCAAGTCATTCAACAAGACGATAAATTCTTCCTGCTCCACTTCTGAGAAAAATTTATTTGAAAGTCTTATGATAGAGTTTTTGGTCATCAGATACTCTTGATCCAAAGTTTGCCCATCCTTGATCTTTTGTTCAAGCATCATCTTTCTGCTCTGTTTTGTATCTCTATCCACTTTTAGAGTATTGATCTGGTCCAATTGTCCCACTAAATAGTAATTATAATAGAGGTAAAGAACTAAAAACAGCCCAAGAAATACAAATAAGATCTTCTCTCGTTCACTTCTTGCTTTCATTATTCCCCTCCAACTACGGTATCAAATTCGATATTAAATTTAAAGAATGCGTCTTCCTTAGAGATCGTCGGAACGAATACTTCATAGAAATTTCCACTATTCCTCAAATCGTGCTCAAATTGAGCGATCCCCATTTTTGTCAGCGAAACTCCGCTTAGCTTGATCTGCCCCTTATCGATAGTCAGCTGCTCAATACTGAGATCTCGGACAACTTCTTTTTTGATAAAATCCAATAGCTGGTCATTGACGATATCTATGGTCTTCATGTCTTTTTCTAAGTATTGAAGATATTGCTGCTTTAATTTGATGTCCTCGATCTCTGCCAGCTTTGCATCGATCTCCACGATCTTCGCCTTGATCGAGTCGTCTTCAAAGAACCGATCGATCTCTGCGATCTCCGACTGCAAATTTTGCTTCTCAAAAAAAGTATATCCGAAAGAAGCCCCAATAAATCCGACAGCCAATATGATCCCTGTAAAAATGATCAAGTTGAGATTGCTTTTTCGCTCCGGTTTGGTCTCTCGTAAAAAAGGTTCAAAAAAATTATACTCCATATAGCCACCTATGCCCTTATCAATGCACTAATTGGGTTAACATAAAGCGGGATCTCTGAAATATTGATCTCTTTAGCGAAATCCACATTTGAAAAACTATGCACTGTTTGTGTCGGGATCGTGATCCTCTTTCCGATATATTCATCCAGCCCTTGGATCATGGTCTCACCACCATAAATATACAATTTGTCGATTTTGTTATCTACGCTTCTGGATCGATAATATTCCAAAACCCGATCGATCTCCGAAGACCAGTTATCCACACAGTCTTTGACCGCTTTATATCCCGAAGCTTCATTTGAGTCGGCAGAAACACCTGCCGACAACAGATCTTTATACATGAACTCATTGATCAGATTTCTTGAAGCAACATCATCGATCCCAAGCTCCATCATCAAAGAATGTCGGATCGACTCGGTCGATTTTATGATCCGGTTAAAAACATTTTCTCCTTTTTCAAAAATATTGATGACCATTCCGCTGTTTCCGATATCCACCACAGCGAATGTTTGTGAAGCAAGATCCATATCTCCATTGATCTTGTTTTTTGTACACATCTTCTCCAAAAAATTGGACTGCAAACCTAAAATACAAGGATTATACTTCGCATTCTTCAAAAGATCAAAAATCTTTTTTGCTATAACTTTCGGAACCGCATCCAACTGGATATCTCTTTTCGGACCATCTTTTTGATACTCCTTCAATATTTTGTATTGAATGATATAGTCATCCGAGTTGATCCCGAGATATTCCCCGAGTTCAAACGATATCAGTTCTTTTGTTTCGATCTCATTTAGCACAGGAATAGTAAGTTTCCTCTTGATGATCAATGTACTTTCAAAAGAAACGATCATATCCACATCTTTTATCGATCTCTTCGACAACTCTCCGCGGATGAGATCGATCATTCTTCTTTCATCACTGATCGCTCCGTCATTATAGAGATTTTCCGGCAAACGCTCCCGAAACAGTTTATCGACTTTTACTCTTCCCCCGCTGAAACTACCGACTGCAAATTTGATCGCATAATTTCCCAAGTCGATCGCCACAAATTTATTCCCTTTTTGTTTATAAAGAGGCTTTGCCCCTTTTCCAAAAGACTTAGAGCCGGAAAACAAGCTCTTTTTTGGTCTTGTCGACCCGCTTTTCTTTTTTTTAAGTTCTTCCGTTTTTATATTTTCATTTGAATTCTTTGCTTTTTTCTTAAACATATCCCCTTCTCCATCATATCGCTGCCAGATTATTTTCCAATGCCAATCTCTCATCATCAGATACCGTATATTTAAATAGCAAGTAATTCGACATCAATAACGACTCTGAAGGCGACAGATTTCTTGAATAGATCAATATGTCACTGATCTCCAAATTCTCACCAAGCTCAAGCCCGAACTGATCCAGATCACACCACTCAGGGCTACCGGCATTTGCAAGATAGATCTTCTTTCCGTCCACCAATACCGTAAGCCGGTATGAATCCGCCGGTCCGGTGTTTGTGATCTGCAGTTCGTAGATATGATAATCTTTTCTCTCGTCGTTCGCTGCAAATGAGTTATATACTGACTGATGCAGCAACGCTGCCGGACTGATATGTCGTCTGATGGAAGGATCCTGTACACCGATCCCTCGGTCCGCGATATAACCTATACTCCCTTGGTCGATATAGAACTGATTCGCTTCGTTATTCGGTGCAGAAACATTGTTGATCGCTCCTTCACTATTCATATTGATCGAAAACAGACTTGATTTTAAGGAAGGATCGATCTGCTTTGCTCGGATGATGATCGAATAACTATCTCGTCCATTACCTAATGAAGGTTTCCCAATATCCTGCAATCGGATCCTATTCTCTTTGGAACTGTCCGCTAAAAGCTGAATACCTGCCGAATATTTTCGATAAGCGGCATTTGGGTCATTAAATTCATTTGAATCGATCCCTTTTACAAAAAGCCACGGCTCTCCCAAAATTCCCGCTGCATGGGTTTCCGTTCTATCCAAAAGTTGGGTCACGCTGTTGAAGGCAACTTGAATCCTCGGATCCGCAACCGGATCCGCAAGGATCATATTTTGATCGAGAGAGACGATATCTCGAGATACTGTATCAACAGAAGTATCCAATTTGATATTTTTGTAAACCAAATTAGCATCCCATTGTGCTTCCAGCCCCGAAATGATCGGTGTACCGACAAGCCATGTGGCAGAATCAAGGATCGCCTTTTCATCTTCAGTATAACCGCTGACCGCTTGGGTTTGAAAAGTATGAAGGACCCCGACATCTCGATATTTTTCTTTCTCCGTATTATCAAATGATGCTTCATATTCCAAGTTCGTCACATCATCCAATATCTTCCCCTCTGCATCCATAACGACCTTCCCCTTGGAAGCCTCTTTGTCTTTGGATAACAATCCATAACCTATCGGATATTTACTGATATATGGTGCATGATAGAAAGTAGTTTCGTCTAAATAATTGTCCCCGCTAAAAAAATCGGAATATGGACGACTGACATACTTGTCCCCTGCAAAATCAATATTTTTGTTTCCAATATATTCTCTCGTTACCGCTCTTCTTACCGATCCGATATTATCGATCTGAACAGCAAACGCATACTTTCGAGGGTCTGCTTGGTACTCCTCCAAATATCGAAACTTCGGTGCCACATTTTTGCTTGCAGGCGTAACAAAAGTTGTCATAGGAATTGCCGGACGCCTTGCGTTCGCATACACAAAAGAATATATATCGATCGTAGCGGAGCGATCACTATCCTTATCGACTACGACTTCACGAACATCATACCCCAAAACATTGGACCCCCACATAGAAACATTCGATCGAGGGATCACAACATTGGGAGACGGCGTTGCCGAGCCGGATAATATAAAATCAGCATAATCTTGCGCCTGCCCCGCGGTCAACGTGATCTTATCCTCGATCAGCTCTTGACCTTGATAAGATGTCGTGATCGTATGTTTATTGACCCGATCCAGTTTATAGCTGTGGGTATAGACTGTAGCAAAAAAACCGGAAACCAAGCCCAATAGAATAAGAGCGATCAAAACTTCAATAAAAGTAAACCCTTTTCTCTTCTTCATGATCATCACCACTCCCTTATGGTCCGTCAAAGTACCACAGATCCTTTGCAAGATCTTCCGCAAATAATTTAAATGCCTTGTTCAGCTCCTCCGAGCTGCCCGCTTTATATACTTTGACCTGATTTTGATTCGTTACCTTTGAAAAATAACCTTTGATCCTCTCTAAATTGTCATTATCTGCCTTTACATTGGAAAATCCTACAAGGTGCACTACATTCGGGGAATGGTTCATTTCCATGATCACCTGATGGATGTAGGTCACCCCTCTATGAACACCGCTCTCATCATACGAAGAGTTATATCGTCCTTGGTCAAATGTGTTAGGTGCTCCATCCGACAAGACCATGAGATATGTTCGGTTTTGTCCGGAGTTTTTTAGATATTCCAATGCCTTTTTCACTCCATCGGCATAGTTGGTCCCCCCATAAGGTTTCAATCCGTTCACTGCCGCAAGTGCTTCCGTTTTTGTAGAGTTTCCTCCTCCAATAATAAACGGCTGACTGTTTTTCATATTATCCATAAATGTTTGCTTCTCGGCATTCGATCCTGCTGATGAATTCCACTGAGAATAAGCGTTTGCACTAAACGGAACGACATACAGATTCATATCTCCGATCGATTCTAATCGGTCGATCAGTTTGATATACTCATTTTTTAAGATGGTGACTCTTCTGGTTGCAGAATCGATTGATCGGACCACATTACTCTCCATGCGATCACCTGACCGTTCTCTATAAAAATAATATGCGTACTGTGTACCATCCGACTTATAGCGCCACTCAGAATCCGTATAATATGTCTTGATATCTGCCGGTGGAGATTGTCCTTTATCCCTTAGGTAAAAGTCTTGTAAGATCGGTTTTCTATCCGGCTTATTGAAAAAGGTCTCCGAAAATACATCCTGATTGAGAGATGTTCCGTTATTATAGATCACTCCTCTATTACCAATAAGTGAACCCGATCTGAGGCGAATATATCCTCCTGATCCATCGGGTCTCATAAGATCACAAGCATCCGTATCCCAGATCATACTTCCCGAAAAATCCAGCACCAACGCAACGGTAGGCTTTACTTGATTTCCGAGACTCGTACTGATCGGTGTATTACGATATGCGATCGCAGTCGCTTCCTGATCCTGTGTTTGATCGATCACCTGTTTGGTATTCAGTGCATCAACGATCGTCTCTACTTTGTGGTTACTATAGGTATTATTACTGATCACTTGACTGTCGGAATCCACCAGATTTCCTTGCAATGAAAAGCGTAATACTCCTCTTTGCTCTTCCAGTTTATTCTCCAATGTTTTCAGCTCGTCTTTTTGCTGCTGTGTCAGTGATGCAATAGATGCCTTATACTTTCGGATCTTCTTCAATGTCTCCGAGTATTCACTAAAAAGTTTTAGATCATACTCAACATTTCTTCCTTGGATCCCTTTGTCGCCTACGGTCAACTCAAAAGCAAAATGACTATTCGCCGTTTCATCCCATACAAAATTATAGATCTTTGTTTTTGTGCTGTTCAGCCCGATATAATTCCAGTTTGGAGTAAGGTTTATGTTTGAGATATTACCTTGGATGTTGGATTCTGTCACCAAGCTCGGATCATATTTGGATCTGTTCAAAATAAATATCGCCGTTGAGTCTCTTACTGCACTGTTAAGGGAGTTACTGGCATACAAGACATCCGATTGGACTTCATAACTTTTGCTTCCGGTGTTAAAAATTCTGAATGAATTTCCCATCATCGTAGCAAAGCCGACCATCAATATGATCATAACCGCCATCGCAATGATGATCTCCACTAATGTAAAACCTTTTTTCCTGCATTTTAGATTTTGCATATACTTATCCCCATTCATTATGCGCCTCCTAATCTCAAGTCTCTGTCAAATTCATTGACAAGACTCACCCGCATCGTCATCGAATACGACTCTGCTACTCCATATTTGTTTTGAAAAGTAGCCGTCGAAACGATCCGATAGAAGCATTCTTTCTTTTTTGGTGTTCCGGTCGAAGGTTTTTCCAGCGTCACTGTCACCGAAATATCCCCCAGCTTCTCCCCCACTCTGGGATCTGCTGATCCCACCGCATAGATCTTAGAGTCGGTAAGTTGGCGATTTTTCCCCTGACCGGTGGATGTCACATACACCTCCAATTCTTGAGGAGTATCGTTTGTGCGCGCCCTAAGCTCGTTTTCTATCGTGGTGATAGGTTGGGAAGATTTTCCTTTCTGAAACCAGTTCGCACTATGCTGATTCGCCAGATCGCTCGGTGAATACAAAAAGCCTATGCCCATCTCGATCCCTGCACGCGCCATATAATATGCCTGCATGCTTCCAAGATTTCCATAAGACTGCTTTTGTCCCGAAGAAGCAACCGACAATCCGACGCCACCTAATATCATAATAAAAGCAACGACTACAACGACCAAAGGAAGAAGCATTCCTTTTCTCTTTTTCATGACACACCCCTTACTCTCTGATATATCTTGTCCGAGCGGTTGTATCTGTTACTCCGGACAAGGCATCAAATATGATCTGATCATTATTTCTGGTAAAAACACTTGTTGTCAATCGACCTTCATTCATCCTATAGGTCGC
>JAUMYO010000077.1 GCA_030528605.1 Peptostreptococcaceae bacterium
CTGGTTCAGGTAGTATAATACTTTTTTTCCCATCTCTGACCTCCTATTTCAACTCGATCGTTGCATTGTGATAGCCTATTTCAGACGTTGATCCGATCACTGCATTCAATTCACATTTGATCTTACCGCTCGCCTTATCGACGGATCCTGCCCATCCTCCTGCAAGGTTCTCGATCGCCATTTCATCACCAAGTACTCTATCCGCTTTTTCAAGCTCTACTACATGGCTCACATTACCGGTCGATACGACCGCGACTGCAGCTTTTGAGACATCTGCCAACGGCTGGCTCATACCGTCCCATCCGGCACATTCATCCGTAATAAGGACTGTTTTGATCCCTTTGCTCTCCAAACGGGAACAGATCATTACCAGATCCGAATCCGGGTTACCATAACCTTCCTCACTGACGATCACACCATCTGCTCCGATCATGTGGCAAAGTTTTGCTGTATAATCACAGGTTCTGAATTTGCCGGCAAGTGTCGTTAGCTCCGGTGTCAAAATAACGCCCAAGAAATTGATCTCTTTACCATGCTTTTGATACAGCTCTTCGATCACGGCATTATTCTGATGCTGATAAGTCGTGATCTTGTCACATGCAGCAACACAGTTTCCGCTGATCACCGCTCCGTCCAACTCTTCATTCGGATGGATCAGTGTCGGCAAGATCTGCTGAGAATTCACGCCATAGATATATCCGTCATGTAGCAAGCCTTGAGAGATCAGCATTTCTACATAAGCTACTTTTGGAAGATCCGGATATTTTTTATTTTCTTCCTCCATCGTGCCGATCTCATAGACTTTGACCTCATCCGGCTCTACATCCTTTGCAATACTTCCGATCAATTCTGCCGCTCTCAGCCCGGCAATACGGACCGCTGTCTCATGCTCATGCGGCTTCAATCCTTCTACGACTTTGATATCGACGACGATATTCAATGTTTTGGAGAATGGGGTCCATTTCGCGCCCTCTCCCCACATATCGATGACACCTTCCTGAAATCCGACGATATCGCCGATCGTAACTACTGCGACATTTTTAAGAACATTGACCTTCCCCTCTCCCAGCTGCGCTACATCGGTAGTTACGCCGGCAAAACCGTCATGTCCTTCGATCTTTACTCTCGGTTCGATCACGTCTTTGACCGGAATGATCCTCGTTTTCTCCCCCGGCTTAGCCAGATCGATCGAGATATCCAATATGCTACTGTCTTCTTTCAGCTTATGGATGATCTCCTCCTTGTTGATGTACAAAACTCCATTTTCGATCTTACTCGCTTCAGCAAATCGTACCTCGCTGATCTTGATCAATCTCTGCTCAAGTTTCAAATCAATCACCTCCATTAAAATTTTTTGCTTCGCTGATCGCCGCTAAGATAAGCTCCCGATCAACACGCATATAGTCTTCCACATTTTTTATGTCTATTCCTCGATTCGCCATGATCATCCGCTGTTTTTCCATCGCTGTTTCCAGCTGTAATACACTTTGTTCATTTGAACGGGAAATACTCGATGAGATGATCACAGATCGGATCGGTGATAACATCATCCGGATACTCGCTCCGATCGGACTGCTGATCAGATCATGTCCCTTATGCACATGATCTCTTGTTTGTATAAGCACCTCTTCAACAGATCCTTCTACAAAGATCGTATCAAGCTCCAAGTCTTTCAATAAGCTGTTATTCGTGATGAGGATATATCCCAATGCGAAACCCCCTCTCTTATTACTTAATATGTATTATAAATGTTTTCTATATGTATTTCAATAGCATTTTGTTAAATGATCCATTTTTATGACTAACGATCTCTATCATATCATATATCGGTGATCGTATGACTTTTCCTCCCACAAAAAAACCTGTAACGCAGACCACCGAGTCCACATTACAGGAGAATAGGGCTTTTTTTGATTTTCGATCTCGATCATAACAATGCTTCTTTTATTTTACTTACAAAATCATCGATGTGATCTCTTGCATATCTTTCGGCACTTTCCGGATCTCTATTATCGATCGCATCCAAGATCTTCCCGAAAGTATACGTGAAGATATCCATGCTGTCAAAATATTTCTCGCAATAATGCCATAGCCTTTCCGAGTGATAATGCAATTCTTTGAGATGTCGCTGTAGCCATGGATTTCCACATTGATCGAATATGATCTCATGAAAATTTTCATCATCATCGATCGCTCTCTGATAATCCACCTTGATATCGTAACTCAATAAGCGATCATAGATCTCTTTCAGTTCTTTCTTTTTATCTTCAGTGATACGTTCTACCGCTAAGCGCGTTGCAAAAGGGTCCAATACTCTTGTCAACTCAAATAAATGCTTCATTTTCAAAAAATCGATCTGAGAGACCTGCGCTCCATACCTCGGTACCACGATCAACAATTCAGCCGTCATCAGTTGTTGAAAAGCGTTTCTAACCGGAGTTCGACTGACATTCAACTCCTTTGAGATCTCGACTTCATTCAAGATCTCCCCCGGCTTATATTCCAACTTTACGATCCTATTTTTTAGAATATCAAATACTTCATCCTTTTTCAACGAAAGCTCCTCCCAGTATAATAACCTTTCTTTTATTCTATTATCTTTTCTTAAATTCAACAAGCATAATTTTCTTTTTTAGGCATTTTTTATTCATCCGATCCTCCACGTCTCAAAAAATGATCCTTTCAGCAGATCGACTGCTATCATTTCTACCTTTTCAAAAATAAAGATTGCACTGTTTGTTCTCTATCTTATTGAACGACAAAAATTTTTTACAACATTTTATACCTTGACAAAAGTATAAAACTTTACTCACAAGGATATTATGTGTATTATTTTTATTATTTATGAAATTTTTGTTTCGCTTTCTTAAAAAATTTTTCCCTCTCCGTTCTAAAACAAAAAATGACTCTTTTTTGCCGTCTCCCAAAATTAATTTTACGCTACATCCACTGAAAGCACTTTACTGCTCCTTTTGTCATATTTTTTTGTTGTTTTCCGACATCTCATTAATCGTAAGGTTAATAATAGTGTCAATTTGTAACTATTTGCCCGCGAAAACTTGAAAAGTCTGTTGGCATCTGCTATAATTCTCAAGTGCAAAAAAATTATCCACGAAAAGCTATCGAGGCAACAAATAAAAAAGGAGAGTACAAAAGTATGAAAAAAATAAGCCTTTTGATTTTGATACTTGTTCTGATGGTTTCTGTTCCCGTGTTCAACGTTTTTGCTGATGCTCAAGTGAAAGAAGCATCCTCCGAAATTTCAGAGGAAGCAACTGCAGCATCTGATAATGAGGAAGAAAAAAACATCGAGAACGCTCCGGTCGTACCCGAAGAGGAAGTCGCTGAGCCATCGATCGAAGATACACAAACTCTAACCGATACGACCGAAAACACCAAAGAACAGGATCCGTCTAAAACGAAAAAATTGAATGCTGTCAAAGCATTCATCCGAAGTAAAAATAATAAGCTGAATGATGCAGTCGTTACAAAGGTTGCAGAAGCGGCACTTTATGCAAACGAAAAGAATCAGTTCGACCTTTCGCTGATCCTTGCCGTAATGTGGAAAGAAAGCACATTTAGCCCAAATGTGTATAATACGAATTGCTATGGCATCATGCAGATCCATAAAAATACCGGAGCCGGTTTCGGATATAAGGTCTCCGACTTGAAAGACCCTTACCGCGCTGCCGATCTCGGATCAAGGATCTTAAAAGGGCATATTAAAAATTACAATAGTGTGATCATGGGATTGACCGCGTATAATCAAGGAACAGGAAATGTAAATCGAGGAAATTACAACACGCGATATGCAAATAATGTCCTTAAAAAACAAGCTGTGATCCAAGCTTATTTAGAAAAAGCGCTGACTGCGTAAAAAATACCATCTGTTTGATCTTACAAGCAGATGGTATTTTTTGTACATATTATCATGATCTATTGTTCTTCATTCTCATACAGGGTCTGATATCCTCCATCTTTTTCGATACAAAGCTTCTCTACATCTTCTGTTAAAAAAAGCATCAGATCCCTTTGTGTTTCTGCTTGAACACAGATCCCGCAACTTGAACTCAAAGACCTCGGTACCGGACGAGTACTATTTTCGATCCCATCTTTTGCGAGCTTCTTTGAATAGCTTATCGCGCCATATTGAGTAAAAAACAAAATGATATATTTATTTTTTTGCATTGATCACAATATCCTCTTGCTCTTCTTTTATATTTATAGTGTAACCGCCGGACTCCAGCAATCGGGTCACATTTTCTTTTGCGACATTATTATCTACCAAAACTTGGATCTCTTTTGGAGAGTTTGCCAATGCTTTTTTTGTCCGGATCACCGGTTCAGGACAAGAAAGTCCTCTCGCATCAATTTCTATCATCTCTATTTCCTTTCTAAAAACTATCTTTCTCCTTGATCCTAACTGCTCCTGATACGGATAATACTAAAAACCATTTGAATATTATAGGATCGGTTCGAGCTTCTATGGCGATATTCCTAAATATCTGTTAGAGTAATTTGCTGATCGTATCAAAAAGGCGAAAAAATTTTTCTATGCTGCCTATCAGGTTTCAGTATAAGGTCGCCCTTCGGTAAGTTATCATTCCGATCGACCTGTGATGTATAACGACTCAAATGATATCGCTCGATCGAACAGGATCTCAATATGAAACATCATCCTGTGATCTCTTGAACTGCTCAAAGCTACCCTGAGTCCCTAACAAGATCCGATCTTTAGCTTTTTATTTTTTGATATAGTCCGATTCCCTTTTTATATTCATCAGTCCGATCACTACAAAAAGGATCAACGCAACGACCACAGCGATCTGTCCGCCCGGTGTCGGTCCTTTCGGAGAAGAAGCCAGCCCAAAATTGTGCGCAAAAGCTGCTCCGACCAATAGTCCCAACATTGTGATCGCAGAATCGATATTCCCTTCTCCGGCAAGAACAAGCTGTCTCAAAGGACAACCCCCCAGCAAGATCGCACCGAAGCCAACGACGACCATCCCCATAAAGTTCCACAGTCCATCGGAATGTGCGATCGGCTGTTCTGTGAACCCCATGTTAAATTTCCCCATGACAATATTCATCACAAGAGCAAAAACGAAGGTCGCAAAAATACCGGAAAACAAAGTAAGATCTTTGAACAAAATGATATCCCTAAAACTTCCGGCAGTACACATCCTTGTGATCTGTGCACCGACGCCCACCACTAAACCGACTCCAAGCGCGAATAGTATCGGCGCGTGCTTTGAGCCCGGTCCTTCTTGACTGAACAGGATCGATCCTACACCGCTCACCAAAAAGAACAACAATGCGATCTGTATGATCGAGATCATCGATCCCTCAATAAAAGTAGATCTATACGCTCTTTTCAAACTGTATCCTTTTTGTAAGAACACGATCCCGATCCCTACACCCGCTACAAAGCCAAGCGATCCGAAGATGGCATTGAGATCTCCGCCTGCCAATCGAAGGATCATTCTTGTCGGACAGCCTAAGAATACAAGTGCACCGATCATCATGAAAAAGCCGATCACAAAACGGATCAACGGAGAAGATCCCACTCTCGGTTTAAATTCTTTTCTTGCTAGAGATATTCCTGCGGCACCGATCACGATACCGATCACCTCCGGTCTTATGTACTGAACGACCGCAGCTTGATGCAATCCTAAAGCACCTGCAGTATCTCGAATAAAACAGGCAATACATACTCCCATATTGCCGGGATTACCCTGGCTTACTGACAATACGGCAAGGATCCCTATAAGACCTCCCACGATCGCCAGATGGATCATTTTCTTTTTGTCATTCATATTTACCTCCCTCTGAAATAAAGACCCGGAATTTTTTATCACTTCCTTATAATCATACTACTTGTCTATGAATATTTCTATACGATCAAGGTTTTATTCTTATTGAAATTATTTATGGACTTAATAACAAAAATCAATACTAAAGGCTTCATTTTAACTCCTGATCTGCGTTATAATATAAGGAGATCTTCCTTTCCTCTGTTGGATCTCATCCGATCTTAACGACCCACTGTCGGTCGGGTCTTTCAGATCTATTCTATGAAAGCATCTTGTCATTTGCAGTGCTTATATAAAAGAAATAAAGTGACGATCTTCGGATCAAACTTACATAAGTAGTGTTACTACACAGATCCAAAGCAGAGAAAACAAATTTCGAATAGAAGGAGAAGTATTATGAGAGTTTATATGGATAATTCCGCCACTTCCTTTCCCAAGCCTCCCGGAGTCATCGAAGCGATGGTCGAATATATGAGCATGGGCGGCACAAATATATCTCGAAGCATTTCTGCCGAAGCCTCAGCTGCCGGGGATCAGATCTTCACATTGCGCGAAAAGCTGGCTGATCTGTTCCAAGCCGAGAGTTCAAAAGAAGTCATCTTCACAAAAAACATCACCGAGTCATTGAATATCGTGATCAAAGGATATATCCGAAAAGGTGATCCGGTGGTGGTCAGCAGTCTGGAACATAATGCTGTGATGAGACCCTTGGTACAACAAGGCGCAAAGATCCTTACGATCCCGGTGTCCGAAAACGGGCAAATGGATCTCGATCGGGCAAAGGAATCGATCCCTTCTGCCAAGGCTCTTATCTGCACCCATGTCAGCAATGTCTCCGGCGATGTCATGCCGATCGATAAGCTCTCCGAGATCTGCCAACAGCACAAGATCCCATTTATACTGGACACCGCTCAAAGTGCCGGCGTGATACCGATCGATTTGAAGAAAACTCCTGTAGAGTGTCTGTGTTTCACCGGTCATAAAGCTTTGCTCGGTCCCACCGGTACAGGGGGCATGATCATTCAAAGCCGCTTTGCCGAAAAGATCCCCTGCTTCATCACAGGAGGTACGGGAAGCAGATCTCATGAAGAGATCCATCCTTGCATCCTGCCGGACAAATACGAAGCAGGTACTCAGAATATCGTCGGATCGATCGGGCTTTCAGCATCTCTAGAATATCTTGAACGGGTCGGGATCCGAGAGATCTTTCAACGCGAAACCCATTTGGGACAACTATTTTTTGAAATGCTTCAAAAGATCGACGGGATCCGCATTATCGGATCGAAAAAATACGCTGAAAAGCCGCCGGTTTTTTCGATCGATTTCTTGTCGCATGATAATGCCGATATCTCTTATCTGCTTGCCAACAAGTACCATATCGATAACCGCCCCGGTCTACACTGCGCTCCGAGAGCCCATCGATCATACAAGACCTTTCCCCATGGCACCGTTCGGTTGAGCCTATCACATTTTACGACCGAAAACGATCTCGAATATGCCGTTCATGCGATCCAAGAGATCTTGAAAGAGAAAAAAGCTTCCTTATGATATTACAGCCTATTTGGACCTGGAGTATCGATCCGATCTCTACGCGTGATATTCCTAAATATCTGTTAGGTCGATCAGCTGATCGTATCAAAAGGGCGCAAAAATTTTTCTATGCTGTCTATCAGGTTTTATAGTATTATCCAATAAAATAAGCATATAAATTTTCGTTCTAATGAAACGACGAAACGGGCGGGGGCTCGTTCCATATAAGCTATAAAAAATGAAAATGTTGTTAAGTCCAATTCTAAGGGATAATAGTATTAATATAATATACGATTTCATGATATAAGATCTCTTAGAATAAAAAAGCCGACCTCCGATCGTTAGATTTTTGGGATCTAACTTTTGGGGGTCGGTACGATGCCCGGCGGCTTTTTATATATCCTGCTTATTCTATAAAAAATCTTGAACTTTCAAAAATCCTATCGTTCTTGGCTTACAGATCTTTCTTCGCCCTACCAGCTGCCGTCAATAACATTCCCTCAGGATCTCTATGATCTCTTCTTCTGTAGCGATCCTCGGATTTCTGAGATAGGAGCGAGATGTCATGGCAAGTTTTGCGATCCGAGAAGCATCCTCCGTCCTAAATCCATAGTCGCTGAGCTTTGTCCGGATGGGTAATCCATCCGTGATATTTTGGATATAGTCTCCCAAATTCATATCGATCCCCAGCTCCTGCTCGATGCGTCGATATTCTTCATGCGATGTCTTCATATTAAAATGGATGACCTTCGGCAGCAAGATCGCATTTGCGACCCCATGAGCGATCGGATACATCGCTCCCAACGGATGAGAGATCGCATGAGAGAGTCCGACACCTGTTTGAGCAAAAGCCAGACCGGCATACAGGCTTCCCTTTGCCATATACGAACGCGCCGTCTTATCATCTTCGAGTGCTTCATCATAATGCTTGAGTATCAAAAGGATCGCTTCTAACGCAAAAAACTTTGTAAATTCGTTCGACTCATACGACACATAAGATTCGATCGCATGTGTTAGTGCATCGATCGCCGTTGCCGCAGTAAGTTCAGGAGACAGTCCATATGTCAGCTCCGGATCGATGATCGCCGCTCGGGGCATGAATTTCGGATCGGAGATACTATACTTATTATGCCTCTCCTTATCCAAGAAAACCGCATTTAGCGTGACTTCGCTCGCAGTCCCCGCCGTCGTAGGGATCGCGTAGAAAGGCAATCCTTTATAAACAAAGCTCTCTTTGCGCAGATAATCGATCGTTTTCTTTTCCTGACCGAACAGTCCCGCAACGACTTTTGCAACATCCATCGGAGATCCGCCGCCAAGCCCTATCACCGCATCCACCTCTTCTTTTTCCGCGACCTCTCGTAAATGATCGACGATGTCCGTGTCCGGTTCTTTTGAAACTCCGTCAAATACGACACTCTCGATCCCGAGCTTTTGTAATGCGGATCCGAGCCGATCCAAAGCCCCTCGTGCTCTGGATGAGTTTTTTCCGGTAATGATCAAAACTTTTCGCCGGCTGTCCTTATCCAGTATCTCCCCGATCTGCTCAAGCTTCCCTTCCCCAAATTCGATCAGCGGTGCCAAATGCAGTCTAAATTCCATTTTCTTCCTCCTGTCAAAACAGATCTCAGCACACTCCGTCGATCGGCTACCCTTTCACCATGTGCGCCAAGACCCTTTTGTCACCAAAGATCCGATCCCCAACAAAAGATCGGCTCAAAAACCAAACAGTCGCTATTCTGCGAATTTTTCAGAGATCAAAGCTGCCAGTGCTTCCATCGCTTCATTCTCATCTTCTCCTTCGACCGCAAGCACCAATCTGCTTCCGTAACCGATCCCTGCCGAAAGAAGCCCCACGATACTCTTTGCATTGATATTCTTCTCGCCAAATTCAATAAATACACTGGATCGAAAAGTACTTGCCTTTTTAACAAATTCGGACGCAGGTCGCGCGTGAAGACCTGTTTTATTTTGTACGATCAATTCTCTTTTTAGCATACATATCTCCTATAATAAAAAATTTCTAAATAAGGCAGCGGAAGCACGCCGATACAAAACGCGCTCTTTGCTTTCTCAGTACTTGATAACGATCGATCGGATCATTGCTTGAGGTAGCCTGCACATCCTTTGAGGCTTCTTCACCGTCTCTTATGATCCGCCATCCTTTTTTATCTATTATATCATGTTTGGTAAGCAACTGCATTCTTTTCTGCGAAAAGAGATCGGATCCCCATAAAAAAAGCGAAATGGATGATCATTCCAAATC
>JAUMYO010000078.1 GCA_030528605.1 Peptostreptococcaceae bacterium
TTTTAAAGAATAATAGTATGAGATCCTTTGAACAAAAGGATCAACAGCAGGGAGATCCTCTGCTTCCCAGATCCTGTCCGATCGACACGATATCATCTCAGTCGCTCTACTTTACAGATCGAGCCGAATGATCGTTTGCCGGATCGTGATCGGACAGCTATCCATATGATATATGAAACCCGGGCTTCCATCGATAGGAAGTCCGGGTTTTTTGTAAAGATCAACCTATGTCTTGGGACCGTCAAAAAACATTCCCTCAGCGTAAAGAAGATCCGCTCTCAGCACGACCCTAAAAAGCAAAAGATCCCGAGCCTTTTAGAAGCCCGAGATCTTGGTCGATCCATTTATTTTATGGATTTTTCTTCATCGGATCACCTGTGACCTCTCCTCTAGTTGAATAAATAGTAGAGTGCGGATGGAAACAGGATATGCACCGTCCACAGGATAAAGGTCATCGCCGTAAAGCTCTTGTGCATGATCAGGTATTGTTTTTTCTTCTTTACGCTGAACATCGCGCCAAAGATTATTGCGATCACAGCCATGCCGTAGACCAAGGATCCGGTATGCAGCCGAAATCCGCCCAGCGCGGAATATCCGTGAAAGAGCGAAATGACCGCAAAAGTCAGCCCGACGATCGGGTGTATCTTCTTGAGCGATCGGACCACCGACTTGATCTTCGGGTCATCGTTCAAAAATTTCTTATTGATCACGCGAAGCAGGTATGGCGCAAAAAGCAGCCCTAACAGCGCGGATGACAGATAGCCTAAAATTTTGTACATCTTATTTCAATGTTCCTACGATCGGCACGCCATCAAGCTTTGCCACACCGTGCGGAGAATCTTTCTTGATCGCTTCGGTCAGATCCTGTCCTGCTTCAAAACCGTTGTGTCCGCCTTCTTTCCAAGCCGGAAGATCGGTCACATCATATACGATCCCATCCACTGCGATATAAGCCGGTTTGCCGTCCTTGCCGTTAAATTCAGCCAATTCTTCCAATGTAAATTCTTTTTGCTCCATCTCGCCGCCTGTTTGGCTGTCAGATACCGGAGGCGGTGTCGAGCTGTCCGAATTTTGCTCCGCTTTGTTTCCGCAAGCGGTCAAAGATAGGCTCAGTACCAGTGCTGCGGCTAAGATCATACTACGTCTTTTCATATCAAACTTCCTTTCTGTGTTTTTGACACATTTGGTCTATACCCGTTCTGTTCTTCAAATAATCAAGATCGGGACCGATCCGCCCTATTTTGTTTACATTATCAACCGTTCGATGCGATGGGTCTTCTCGGGATCAAGGGATCTGTAAAAAATACAAAAACTTTTCTTGCCGGAGTTTTTCGGATAAAGATCCTACCGCTACTAAGATCCGATAGAAGTCATAGAAAGATGTTCGTCCTTTATTCGATTCGATCGATAAGGTCATGCAAAACAATTCGTAGATCGTCTCAAGTGATCGGCTGGAAATCACTCGTACTGAAACCCGATAGAAAACATAACAGCGTTTGCGTTCTCTATCCGATCACGATCTGCTGATCACTCCAACAAATGCCTGATACTATTATCCAATAAAATAAGCATATCCATACATTTCCGTTCTAATGAAACGACGAACCGGGCAGCAGCATCGTTCCATATAAGCTATAAAAAATAAGATTTGTTATTAAGTGCCGGTTCTAAAGAATAATAGTATGAAAATACCGCTCATAAAGATCCTATCGATACGATCGGGTCAAATGGGTTTTGCTATCCGAACAAAAAAGAAGACAAATCCTAATTCTCGTGTGTTGAAAATTTAGTTTGTCTTCTCTCTGAAGCAGGCGATCCGCCTGCTTTATGTTTGAAATTTCTATAGTTCGGTAATGACTTCCCAGTTGGAGATATCGGGAAATCTTCCGCTGTGATAATAGTCGCTGATATAGCCTTTCAGCTCCTGGGGATCGTGCAGATCTTTGCCGAAGATCCGATCTCCTCTGCGCACCTCGAGCCCATAGACTCTCTCGATCTTTTTCGCACCGAAGAAACCCTTGCCGGATCTTTTTTCATGGATCATGAATTGCATGAACCGGTCTTCTTGTGCATCGCTGTCATCGAACATCATCGTCATAAAATCGCCTTCAGATCCCTGTTCGACCAATTCGTCGATCGCAAGTCCGAGCTCGCCCCAACCGACTTCTTGATAGTCTTCGCCGTTGATCGTCATCAAAAATTTACTCATATCTCTCCTTTCTATTTTTCAACCCCACGATATACCTTGAGATGGGACGGCAGGATGCTGACTTTGATCGGCAATTTGTCGCCTTCGTCCCCGTCGACATTGATCCGTATCGTTTCGGTCGGATCGACAAGATCGATCGTCATTTCCCGGAAGGTCTCATAACCTACATCGTCGGTGTGATCGTCGATACCTTTTAGCAGATCGGGTAGAGCCTTGAGCGTATCCATGACGGTAGGGTCTTTGAGATAGATCAGATGGAGCTTGCCGTCATCGACCTCGGCTTCCGGCAGGATCTGTTCAAAGCCGCCGATCGAGTTGGTCATTCCGATCAATAGGAGGCTGCTCTGAACTTCCCGATCTTTCCTGTCAATATTCAGTCTGAAAGTATGAGGCTGCGTGTTTACAAGACTTTTGACCGCAGAGATCACATACGCCATCTTGCCCCATTTGGTCTTGTCTTCGGACTCGACTTCATTGAGTGCCTCGGGGATCGTACCGACCGAGACCACATTCATAAAATATTTGTCGTTGACCTTTCCGATGTCGAGCGGACCGGTGATCTGAAGATCCAAAGCCGCGATCGCTTCCTCAGGATCAAGCGGGATATGGAGTGCCCGGGCAAGGTCATTGACCGTACCGAGCGGGAAAAATCCGAAATTCGGACGATAAGGCTGTTCCGCAAGACCGCTGATGCCTTCGTTGACGGTCCCGTCTCCGCCCATGACAAAAACGCTGTGCACTTTTTCCAGTGCGGCCTCTTTGGCAAATCGCATCGCATCGCCGTCTTTTTCGGTCATCTTGACGACCACCTCGTCAAAAAGGCTCTCGAGTTTTTCGGTCGCCATCGCAACATATTGCGGTGCTTTTTCCGTACCGGAACTCGGATTGACTATCAAAACCGCTTTTTTCATTCCATTCTCCTTCCTCCAAAGTATCGAAAAGTTCTCCGATCTCGACTGTTTTCTTCGACAAGATCCCTCGTCGGATCGACAGTCCTCACTATGGAATGCCTGAGACCGCTTTTTTTGATCTATTCCTTATCGCCTTCTTTCAGCTCCACGACCTTGTGGCATTTGTCCTTGCCTTTTCGGCTGATGACGAGCCCGGAGATGTTTTGGATAAAATTCTGGAACTTCGTATAGCCATGATCGCGAACATTGAAGTCCGGATGTCGATCATTGATCTGCTGTCCCAATTTGGACATATCCATCTTGTTGTTGGATTCTTTGATGATGTTGATGATCTCTTTTTGCAGATTATCTTCACTCTCGTGCTGACGAAGCGCAACGATCATATTGCTGCCCTGCGTCTTGATCTCGACGAAGGATTGGTTTTGCAAAAACTTGGACAGTTTGCTGTATCCGTAATTTCGCACGTCAAAATCCGGATATCGCTTGACCAAAAGATTGCCCAGCTCACCTGTGCTGATGCTCATGCCGTCCTCTTCGCGGTCGGAAAGGATCTTTTGGATCGTCTTGTTGATCGTCTTGAGGCTGGTGACCGTCTTTTCGACGTGGACTTTTTCCGCCTTGGCGATCTTGGATTGCTTTACACTTCGTTTGTCGATCGAATGTGCCTCTTCTTCGGCAAGATCATCCCCTGCCAGAATATCGAGGTATTTGAAGACATTGCACGCCGCGCTGAAAGCTTTTGGCGTCTTTTGTTCTCCCATCCCGATGACCATCTTCCCGGACTCTTTGAGTCGGATCGCCAGTTTGGTAAAATCCGAGTCGCTCGATACGATGCAAAATCCTTCGACCATTTCGGAATAAAGGATATCCATCGCGTCAATGATCATCGCCGAGTCGGTCGAATTTTTTCCTGACGAATAGGAATATTGTTGGATCGGAGAAAAAGCGTAGTCGGATAACACATTGCGCCAACCGTTTGACAAAGACTGCGTCCAGTCCGTATAGATCCGTTTGTAGGTCACTACGCCATAATCTGAGATCTCGTCCATGATATATTTGATATATTTGGACGATACATTCTCTGCATCCACAAGGACTGCAAAGCGTTTTTCTTCTACCATCATATCACTCCCTTCTTAAAATTTTTGAGGCAAAGTTCTTGTACAAAAGCGGACGACGATCTCGGCACCGCTGAATGCTTCGGCATCCCTCCGACCCTTTCCGTCTCTGCTCCGTATTCAGCATCCTTTTGCCGATCCGATCGTCGGCATCTCTCGCAGTTCGATGACGCTCTTCGCCCTAAAACGATAGGATCCCATATCGCTGCATCGCTGATGCGATCAGGACGAGCACATACATAAAGAGCATCATGTCGGATGTTTTGTACATGATCTGTCCTGCTCGCAGGATGTCCTGCGCTTCGAGTTCCCGATTTTTGTCGCCGATCGTCGGCTTTTCGACCACTTCGCCAAAATACACATTCGCACCGCCGAGCTGCACCCCGAGCGCACCGGCAACGGCAGCCTCCGCCCATCCTGCGTTCGGGCTCTTGTGATTTTTGTGATCGCGCATCGCGATCCTTTGGACATCGTGGTGATCATACCCCTTGATCGCCGAGCCAAAGATAAATCCGACCAAACTGATCCTCGCCGGGATAAAGTTTGCCACATCGTCGAGTTTTGCGGAAACAAATCCAAGATCCGCATATTTCTCGTTCTTGTAGCCGACCATCGAATCGAGCGTGTTGATCGCCTTGTATGCCATCATCAGCGGCGCACCGCCGATCATCGCATAGAACAAAGGTGCGGTAACTCCGTCTACGGTATTTTCGGCAACGGTCTCCACAGTCGCACGGATGATCTCTTTGTAACTGAGCTGCGTAGTATCGCGCCCCACAAGATAACCGACCTGTTGCCTTGCTTTTGCAAGATTTTTGCCTTCAACAAGATCATACACCTTTTTCGCTTCGGTGTACAGACATTTTCTCGCGATGCCGGTCCAGATAAAGATCGTCTGGATCACGGATCCGAGATAGAAATTAAAATGAAAGCCAAGTTTTACGATCGCAAATACGATCGCATACGTTCCGCCCACGACAAAAAGCCAGAGAAATGCTCCGGCGATCTTGAGCCCCTTATCGGTCTTTACTGTCTTGCGTATCAGCTTCTCGATGTGAGCGATGACTTTTCCTATGTATATAACAGGATGGGGGAACCATAACGGATCCCCCACCAGTTTATCCACTATATAGGCTATCATCATCGAGATCGGTAGCTGAAACACGGTCAACAGCACTCGTTCTGCTGATGTGTCCATATCCCCCTACTTGCTATACTGCTTCATGAGCTTGATCCCTTCCGCAAAAGCTTGAAGATTGAGTTCTTCGGTGCCTTTCGGGATCCGATGGAGCATAGCGGTCTTGAGTGCGTCTTCGGTCAGTCCTTCGAGCACTTGGCTGAGTGCGCCCAGTGCCACGATGTTCGTGACCATCGACTTGCCCAGTACATCCCTTGCCGTATCGACGATCGGCAATCGGTGTACGATCCTGTTTTTTGCTTCATCACCGGTCTTTACCATGTAATCGACGATACAGATCCCGCCATCGATCACTTCTTTATTATACTTGTCATAGGAGTCCTGTGTCAAAGCTAAAAATATATTTGGTTTCAAAACTTTTGTGAAGTAGATCTCTTCATCACTTATCACGACCTCCGCCTTGCTGGCTCCGCCTCGTGCTTCCGGTCCGTAGGATTGGCTCTGGATCGCATTCTTTCCAAGCTCGATCCCTGCCTCGGCGATCACTACGCCGATCAAGATCACGCCTTGTCCACCCGAACCGCTCAGTCTGATCTCCGTTTTCATAACTCCTCCTTACGCCTGCGCAGCATCGATCACTTGCCGGTACATTTCGGTATATTCCGGCACATTATCTTTGTTGACATACTCACCCATCAGTTGTTTGCCGACGAGCTGCTCCTCGGTCATCTTTTCGGCAGCCTTCTTATCGACATAGGTGTCCTTCATAAACTTGAACAGTTCCGGAGCGGAACCTTTTTTGTTCTTTCTTCCGTAGTAAGTCGGACATCCGCTCATTCCTTCGATCACTGCAAAGCCTTTGTGCTGAAGTCCTTTTTTTACATAACCGGACATCGCTTTGGCATGGTATGCGGTCGATCTTGCCACATAGGTCGCGCCTGCCCCTACCGCCAGTTCACAGATGTCGAACGGTCGGTCGATGTTTCCGAACGGTGCCGTCGTCCCTCTGTCATTGGTCGGTGTCGTCGGCGAATATTGTCCGCCGGTCATCCCGTAGATATTGTTGTTGAAGATGATCGCCGTGATGTCGATATTCCTTCGGCACGCATGGATCAGATGGTTTCCTCCGATCGCGGAGCTGTCGCCGTCTCCCATGATGCAAAGTACATGCAGCTCGGGATTCGCAAGTTTGACTCCGGTCGCAAAAGCAAGCGCGCGTCCGTGGGTCGTGTGCAGCGTCGAATAATCCATATAACCGCCGGCTCTCGAAGAGCAGCCGATCCCCGAAACGATAACGACTTTATTTTTATCCAGGCCCAATTCCTCGATCGCGGTGGTGATGGATTTCATCAGCACCCCATGTCCGCAGCCCGGACACCAGATATGAGGAAGGCGATTCGTTCTAAAATTGTTGATGATATGTTGACTAGGCATTTTTCACCTCCAAAAATCTCTCTTTGATCTCATTTGGCGTGATGACTTCTCCGTTTGCTTTGTAGATACCGAAGATATTCTTCTTGTCATCCGCTGCCAATCTGACTTCCTGGAGCATCTGCCCAAGGTTCATCTCGATCACGAACACACGATGTTTTGCACAGATCTCGCGGACCTGTTTTTCAGGGAAAGGCCATACGGTCTTCGGAATGAAGAGTCCGACCTTGTGTCCTTCCTCGCGAAGTTCGACGACCGCTTCTTTTACCGAACGCACCATTCCGCCGAATGCGATGAAGATCTCCTCTGCATCTTCCATCATAAATTCTTCATACACATTGATGTCCACATCATAGTTGTCCGCGATCTTATTCATCATACGATCGAGCTGATCGCCCGCCATCGTCGTGTTGTTGGTCGGGAATCCGGTCTCATCGTGGAAAAGTCCGGTGATGTTGTAACGGTATCCGGAGCCGAATGCGGCAAAAGGTGATACCGGCTCGGAAAGTGAGAACGGTTTGTAGTCTTTCGGATCACAGTCCGGCTGTCTGCGGTCAACGACCTCCAGCTCGCCCGGCTCCGGGATCTCGATATTTTCACGAAGATGTCCGATGATCTCATCCATCAACAGGATGACCGGTGTTCTATATTTTTCGGCAAGGTTGAATGCCTTTACGGTCAGATCGAATGTTTCTCTTACCGAAGTCGGAGAAAGTGCGATGATCGGGTGATCTCCGTGAGTTCCCCATTTCGCCTGCTGATAATCTCCCTGAGAAGGTGATGTCGGAAGCCCCGTTGACGGTCCGCAGCGTTGAACGTCCACGACCACACAAGGGATCTCCGCGATACAGGCATAGCCGAGATTTTCCTGCTTGAGTGAAAATCCGGGACCGGATGTTGCCGTCATCGATTTGAGTCCTGCAACGGATCCGCCGATACATGCTGCCATTCCGCCGATCTCATCTTCCATCTGTATAAATTTTCCGCCCACCTTCGGCAACAAAAGTGCAGAAAGCTCTGCGATCTCAGTTGACGGCGTGATCGGGTAGCCTGCAAAAAACCTCATTCCTGCATACAATGCTCCATTTACGCAGGCCTCATTGCCCTGCATCAATACTTTTTTCTTTGAATCACTCATTGGCTTCCTCCGCTATTTCTTCAAGATATATCGCATAGTCCGGACATCTCAACTCGCATTGTCCGCATTTGATACAATCATCCGGACGCGCGATGACGATCTTTCCATGCTGGACTTCCAGCACCTGTTTCGGACAGAAAGCAACACAAACGCCGCATCCTTTGCACCAGGAAACATTTGTTATCAGTTTTTTCACAGCTACTCCTCCAAAAATTTTTTTGATCGGTCTTTGCCGCCGATCCGGTCATCCCTTCTACAGCATCTTCCGGCAGCTCTTCGCAAAGGATCTTTCGAGATCCGTGACCGAGACCTTTATAATAACAAAAACATCTTACGGATCGCTCCTCGGATGCCCGACCGGGCTCCCATATCACGAAAACCGTTCTTTTTACTTGAACCGCTTCATTCGTTAGATGTTTATCGCCAATACCTATGCCTATTGTAGCACCATTGTCTGAAAACAGCAATAAAAAATTCATCACCAAAAATTCCTGCAAGTTCGATCTGCAAATTCCAAATCAAAACTTGCAAATGTCCACTTCCGCCTTCTTTTTTTACAGCCCTGAAAATAAGATGAAGCGACCCCTCTCATCTTCGAGAAACATTTGTGATCCATAATTTGACCACCATCTTTTGACGAACATTCGTCCAAAAACTTGAGCCGATCGTTTGGTAACTTCTCCTAACTCTTTATGAAAAAATGCAGGAGCACCCTTTTAGAGATTCATAATTTCTATAAATCATTTTATCGTCTTTTTGAAAAACATTTTTGCCCCCTCCTGTTGCTACTTGTCAAGTACATTTTGATCGAAAGCATCTTTTTCGCCTGATCTTCTCCTAATACATATCCTTTAGAACTCCCACTTGGTGACATTATTATTTTTTATATCTCGTAAGGAATAGGTCCCCACTACTACGTTGTTCTATCAAAACAGAAATACATTTATG
>JAUMYO010000079.1 GCA_030528605.1 Peptostreptococcaceae bacterium
GGTGAAATTATCCATATCGACGATTTTGCACACCAAAAAATATCATCGCTCGGATTAAACGAGCAACGTGTCGAAGTCCAAGTCAAAATTTCGGATAAAAACATCCTGCTCAAAGACGGGTACGGAGCGGATGTTATTTTCGATACCTTCCATAAAGAAAATATTTTGGCGATCAACAAAACCTCCTACTTTGAGGAAGCCGGCAAATTCTATGTATGGAAAATTGAAGGCAATAAAGCGACAAAATCCGAAATCCTGCTCGGATATATCGGATCTCACAAAGTAGAAGTCGCCGAGGGATTAGCTGAAAACGACCGAATCGTATCCGACCCCAACAACAAATTCCTTGCAAACGGTGTACGGGTAAAAATCAAATCGTAATAAAATTCCGACTCCGAAAAACATAACACACATTATTGAGCCACGGAAGGAAAAATATACCTCATGAGAAAACTTTTTACAACCTCTCTCGATAATCATAAAGATATGTTGATCAAGATCCTTTATACCGCGTTTCTATGCTTGATATGCCTCTCCCCTTTAACCGGATATACAGAATCAACGCAAAATTTCGTTGAAGTGAGCACTTTTGAAGAACTGAAACGGGAATTGGAGAAAAATACACCTCAAAGCATCCTGATTCAAGAGAATATCTCCATGACCGCCAACATTAAGATCTCGTCCGACCATAGCTTACAGATAGCCGACGGTAAAACCCTGAGCACGGACAATTTTCAAATTTCGGTGCCAAAAGAAAAAACACTGACTTTGGGAACTGAGAATAACCCGGCGCAAGGCAGGATAATAATCCGTAATTTTTCCCGAACCGCAATCTACAGCAACGGAAATTTGAACAATCATCTTTCCCTCGAAATCGAAATTCCGGATGACAAATTTCTTTCAAACGGTGTTTCAGGAATTTATTGCAACGGAATTTTTCAAAACGGAAAAAACTCTTTCATCCGACTCAAAGGAAATTTCGGACAGAGCAGCGGACTGAATATAAACGGGAAATTCATTTTAAACGACAGCCGGATGATTCTTGAAAATTCGGGCGGCAACGGATTATGGATCGCAAAAAAAGAGGACGGCTTTTCGATGCAAAATTCCACGGTTGAAATCAAGACCTCAGCAGGGAAACCTTTTTACTTTCAAAACGCCTCTACCGTTCTTTCAGTCCATGGAGAAAGCAAATTCATACTGCACTCCGATGCAAAATTTAACTTTGCGCAAATAATTTCGGATCGCGGCAAAATATTTTCATCCAATACGGTAACAACCGTTTTGCCCGACCATGCTCTTGCCGGCGAAAATCATTTAACTGCCGGAGAATATGTCTGGAACGGAGCACATTTTGAAAAAACATGCGACATCACCTTGGATTCTCAAGGCGGCACACTGACCGAGAACAAGCTGAAAACCGACTCGCACGGAAAACTTCATTCCCTACCCGCACCGGAAAAAGACGGATTTGAGTTTAAAGGCTGGTACACCGAGCAAATCGGCGGAAACAAAATCGACCTTGAAACGATTTTTCTGCAATCGTCAACAATTTTTGCGCAGTGGGAGCAGATTTCAACTCCAACAAATGACGAGGAAGCAAATTCCGAAAAATCTCTTGACGATCCTGTCCGTTCTTCGGTAAGACCGGATCCGATTACAGACAAAAATATATCCACACCGTTAAAAGAAAAAGGAATTATACCGAGCCGGCAAACATTCTTTGTTAAAATCGGTTCAAAAAATTATCGCATACAAAAAGAAAACCGATCTGCCGAATATTCTTTTGACACTGCGCCCATTCTTCATAACGGAAAAACCCTTCTTCCTGTAAAAACCGTGGCGGATATTCTTGATTTAACCCCTGAATTCGATTCAAAAAACAAAGTGATTCGATTGTTCTATCAAAACGATGAGCGCAAAAAAGAACTGCCGATCATGCAATGGTTTTTGTCGCACAAAAAGATTCGTGAAAAAGAAGAAAACTATCCGGCAGCACAGGATATTTTAAATATCAACGGTCGAGTTTTCATTTCCGCAGCCGATATGCAGCTTGTCGCGCAGAAAGTCGGCATCAATTTGAAAATTCAATGGGAAAATAACACAAAACAGCTTATTCTGTCTTATGAAAATTACAACCCGTAAAATAATTTTTTGAAACACCCGCCGTATGAGAAATTTGCTCATACGGTTTTTTATCACAAAAAAACAGCCGGATTCCCGACTGCTTCTCTCTCTTTTGGTGCGAGCGATGGGACTTGCTCCGAAAATATGCCACAGGCATATTTTCTATCACGCCGGGCTGCGGCTCCGCCTTGCCGTTCAAGTCCCTCAAACTTTCCAGCCCTAACAAAAAACAGCCGGCTTCCCGACTGTCTCTCTTTTTTTGGTGCGAGCGATGGGACTTGAACCCATACGTACATACATACACATGCCCCTCAAACATGCCTGTCTGCCGATTCCAGCACGCTCGCATTACCGGACTATAATACCATTGATCGCTTGGTGATGTCAATCTTTTTTATGATTTTTGTCCAATATATTTTCAATAGGTGCGGATCACCGGTCATATCCACGAATGATACATTCAGATCAAAAAAGCGTATGCTGTCGCTACCAAAATATATGAGCCATCCGTATCGACCTTCCCTTAATGACCTTTAGCGGATCTTTCTATCGATACTTCCCGACAAAAAGACCCGCTCCGATCATTATATACCAAAACCTGATAGAGATCATAAAAATCATTTTCATTCTTTATTCGATGCGATCGATAGACTATGCGCAACGATCGATACTTTGATCCGACCAATTTTGGGAAATATCATCCATAGGGATCGGACCGATCCGATGGGACCACCCCGATCGTAATATTATATATTATGTTAAGATCCGGCTTTCTTCGGTAGGATAAACAGATCTTCGATCCCATTATAAAATTCGATGCTCGTTGAATCCAGTTCACCGTAGATCTTTTCATTATAGGCACTGTAATCGTTTCGGAATCCGATCCCCACAAAAGGCATCGTGATCAAAAGCTCTTCTTGCAGCAGCAGATAATTTTGCGCCTGAAAAGTTTTGTTTCCCTGTTTATAGACCGGATCCATCATCCGCTTGATCTTCTCAAGATCATATTGAAAGAGCTTTTCATTTGCTTTGAACAACTTGGTGATGTCTTTATCCAGCGGGACTTCATAGCTGAAAACGCCGATGTCAAAGTTTCCCGCCAGGACCGCTTCCTTCAGCTCCGGCAAGGAGAGTCCGATCACGTCCGAATCCAGTCCCGCCAAAGATAGATCGGCTTTGATCCGATACGCCATCCGATGCTTCATCGGATCGGCTTTATCCGTGATGATCTTAAGTCGCTCAGGAACGGTGCCTATGAGTTCGGTGGTCCGTACCGACTCTTTGTCGTACAGGCTGTTTCTTAGAAGGTTCAGCTCCGATCCGTTACTGATCGGCAACAGACTCAAACGGACCTCCCCTCGATAAGCATCCTCGATCGCAGATCGGATATCTAAGATCTTCGCGATCGATCGACGATTGATCCCTTGATCAAACGGAGCCTTTCCTCCATTGAAAGCGATAAAGTCAAAACGACGGCTTTGATATTTGGCGGTACGAAATACTTCATAGTCATATTTATTCAGCTCATAATAACCGCTCTCGATCAGATCGACTTCTCTTGCGACAAACATATTCTTTCGGATCGTGCTGTCTGTGTAGATCAATGCTTTGACTTCATTGATATGAGGTTTTGCACCATGATATCGATCGTTTTTCCTCAAAATGATGCTCTTCCCTTTGTGATACTCGACGACCCGAAACATTCCATTGCCGATCACGCCAAATGTTCCGTCGTTCAACACGGCATTTGACCCGATCGAATCTTTGCTGATGATCGGAAAAGTGAGATCATAGACTCCCAACGCATTCGGGGCGACAAGATCGATCGTGATCGATCGAGCTGAGGATGTCGTACCTGCAATGTTTTTGATCAAATGGTTGTACGGACTTTGGGGATTTCGTTTGATATGATCGATCGTAAAGGCGACATCCGCAGGTGTCACACTCGTTCCGTCATGCCATCGGGCATTTGGATCCAGCGTTACGATGATCTTTTTCCCTTCTTCCTCCACAGAATATCCTTTTGCAAGTTCCGGAACAAGATCGTAGTTGGCATCCAGTTCAAAAAGTGAATCATAGACGAGACGGAAAAAGTCATCCATCGATCTTTCCTTGTTTTTATAGGGATCGACGGATCCAAAACGCGATACGGATATCACGAGTTGTCCTCCATCGACCGGCTTGACCTTCGGCTCGGAAGGTTTCTCCGACGGTATATCAGCATTTCCCGGTCCCTCGGTGATCTGTTTTTTTTCAAGATCCAACGACAGAACGAATACATACATGATCGCCGCAAGAACGGTCACAAGGATCGCCAACCTCTTTTTCAGCTTGGAGCGATCTTTGGTGACGTCACGATCTCTGATGTTTCTTTTGATTATCTTACTTCTTCTGCTACTCATTTTGTTTTACAAGATCCTTTATCTTCTGCAAAGTTTGCTCGATCTGCGCATAAAGTGCGGCGCGGTCCATACTGTTGTCCAGTACATGATCCGCCAATTCCTTCTTTTGATCCTGAGGAAGCTGCGATCGATCCACGCTTCGGATCTGATCCTCGGTCTTATGATCCCGCTCGCTTGCTCGTCGATATCGGATCGAGTCCTCACAGTACACCATGATCACTTTGTCCATAAAGCGTTCGTATTTTTTTTCATATAAAAGCGGGATGTCAAAGAATACGATGTCCTCATCTTGTCTTTTCTCGATCTCCTTGTTGAGGATCTTCTTGAAGAACGGACCGACGATCTTATCTAAGGTCGCAAGTTTTTCGCTATCGTGAAATACGATATCAAAGATCTTTCGTTTGTCCAAAGCAAGAGAATCTCCCGAACCGACAGCGATCTGCGGACCGAATGTCTGTATCATTTTTTCGATATACTCCGGATCATTGTAGATCTTCTTGACGATCTTATCCGCATCGATCACGGAATATCCTTTGTTTATGAGATATTCGCTGACGGTAGATTTTCCGCTTCCGATATTTCCGGTAATTCCAATTTCGATCATAAATCCCTCTTCATCCGATCAATTTTTGATCTTTATTTCCTACTCTCCGCATATCTTGTATCCCATCCTTCATCGAGCGGATCTCCGCTTGTTACATCTTACTCTACAAAATTCTCAAGATCGACCCTGTCCTCTTCAGGGAGATCTTTCTCAAAACGTGAGATCTCGAATACTCTATCTTTAGGGATCGCACTGCTATTTTGTGTCATACCAGCTCTTGCCGGTCTTCGCTTCCACACGAAGCTCGACTTTCAGTCTTGTCGATCCCTCCATGATACGCCGGATCTCGGAGCAGAGCATCTCTGCATCCTCTTGCTTCGCCTGAATGATCAGTTCGTCATGGACCTGCAGTAATAGCTTGGCATCGGGATGATTTTTTTCAAGATATCCATCGACCTCGATCATCGCCAACTTTATGATATCCGCAGCTGCCCCTTGGATCGGCGTATTCATCGCGAGCCTTTTTCCAAAACCTCGAACGACCGCGTTCTTCGCTTTGAGCTCCGGAACATATCTGCGTCTTCCGTAGATCGTCGAAGCATGACCGCTCTGTTCCACCTCTTTGACGACATCCTCAAGATATTTTTTTACCTCGTCGTATTTATCTAGATATTGCTCGATATATTCCTTCGCTTTTGCGATGGAGATCCCAAGGTTGTTGGATAGTCCAAAGTCACTGATCCCATAGACGATACCGAAGTTCACCGCCTTCGCCGCTCCACGCATCTCCGAAGTAACGTCCTCGATGTTTACCCCGAAGACTTCGGATGCCGTCTTTGTATGGATATCCACATTATCTGCAAAAGCCTGGATCATCTTCTTATCGTCCGCGAGATGCGCCAATATCCGAAGCTCGATCTGTGAATAGTCGGCATCGATGAGTTCATAGCCTTCTTTGGCGATGAACAGTCCACGCAGTTTGCGTCCCCGTTCCGTGCGGATCGGGATATTCTGCAAGTTCGGATCCAGCGACGATAATCGACCTGTCGATGCCGTCGTTTGGCTGAATGTGGTATATACTTTTCCGGTCCTGCGATCGATGATATTCGACAGACCGTCGATATAGGTGGATTTCAGCTTAGTGATCTGACGATAGTCCATGATCTGCTCGATGATCGGGTGCTGTCCTCGCAAAAATTCCAGCACTTCGATATCAGTCGAATAACCCGTCTTTGTTTTTTTGAGGTGCGGGAGCCCGAGTTTCTCAAACAGGATACTCCCGAGCTGTTTCGGCGAGTTGATGTTAAAAGCTTCGCCGGCAAGCTGATGGATGCTTTCCTCCAACTCGGCGATCTGTATGCTGAAATCAGTAGACAGCTCCTGCAACAGCTCCCGATCGATCAAAAATCCTTCGATCTCCATCTTGGCAAGCACTTTGATCAAGCGCATCTCGATATGATAGTAGACCTGCTCCAGATCTTGCTCAACGATCTTTTCTTTCATGATCTCATGCAGAGATTCGATCGAATACAGCACATTTTTATAGTATCGGTGCAAACGCTCTTGATCCGCAAGCATCGGATCGATCTGAGCCTTGCCCTTGCCGATGATCTCCTCCAGTCCCTCATAAGCATTCAGACCATATTTGCTGTTGACAAACTCGATCGAATAATTGCCTCCGTTAGAATCGATGACATATTCTGCGAGCTCGGTATCAAAATCGAGCTCGGCGATCTTGATCCCATTAGCCAAAAAAGCCTTGTAGGTCGTTTTCAGATCATGCCCGATCACACGGTTGCTCGGGTCTTCCAATAGAGTCTTCAGCTCCATGATCCGCTCTTTGGCAACGACAAAGATCTTATCATCGATCAGGACATAGGCTCTTCGGATCTCATACTCATTGCTGACGGAGATCTTTTCCGCGTCGATCGCAAGATAGATCGAATGATCCTTTACCGAAAATACCGATGGATCGTGATCGAATACGAGTTCCTTTTCCGATACTCTCTTTGTCCCTTCATCCGATCCCTGTATTTCTTGATCGGGAGATCCATAGCCCTCGGATCTTGAAAGTTTGGTCAACAACGAGGTGAATTCAAACTCGCGATACATGCCGGCAAGCTCCGCCGTATCCGGACCTCGATAGACCAGTTCCTGCAGATCCACATCGATCGGCATATTGCGCACGATCTTTGCAAGTTTTTTACTTAAAAATGCCGACTCTTTATCATTCTCAAGCTTTGTTTTGGTAGCACCTTTGATGTCGTCCAGATTTTCGTAGATCCCCTCGATGCTCTTGTATTCCTGCAACAGTTTGATCCCCGTCTTCTCACCGATACCGGCAACGCCTTTGATATTATCGGATTTGTCGCCCATCAATGCTTTGAGATCGATAAATTCAGTCGGTGTGAGTCCGTATCGCTCCATCACCATCTTATCATCATAGGCTTCGACTTCCGAGATCCCTTTTTTTGTGATCAGTATCGTCGTATTCTCCGAAGCAAGCTGCAACGCATCCTTGTCTCCCGTTACGATGATCACCTCAAGTCCTTCCTTCTCGCCAAACGCCGACAAAGTCCCGATGATATCATCCGCTTCGTATCCTTCAAATTCCGCTCGAGTGATCCCCATCGCATCGACCATTTTTTTCAACGGCTCGACCTGCATACGAAGCTCATCCGGCATGCCTTTTCTGCCGGCTTTATAATCTCCGTATTGTTGATGACGAAAAGTAGGACCTTTCAGATCAAATGCGACCGCCATATAGTCCGGTCGGTGATTTTCGATAATATTGTTCGTCATGGTCGCAAAACCATAGATCGCATTCGTATAAAAGCCTTTCTTATTCATCAAAGGCGGTAGTGCAAAAAACGCTCGATTGAACAGGGAGTTCCCATCGAGTAATACTAATTTCTTTTTCATAATGACCTCATCGATCGCTCGGATCGCTCTTTTATTGTAATCCACAAAACTATTTCCTTAAAGTATATCAAAAAAAAGGGCAATTTGAAATAGCAAAAGCCTAAATTAGCGATTCGGTAAAGCCCTGTTCAAAGTTGATACTATTATCCAATAAAATAAGCCTATCAACATTTTCGGTCTAATGAAACGACGAAACGGCATGGCATCGTTCCATATAAGCTATAAAGAATAAAAATGTTGTTAAGTGCCGGTTCTAAAAAATAATAGTATGAATTTCTCTTTAAGAGATCCGGCGTTGTCGAAGTTTTTACAGCTCCTGTTGCACAAAAAACAACGCTACGGGCAGATCTTTCGCTGCGCACAAAAAAAACAGCTCCTATCCGAAGATAAGAACTGTTTTTGTCGATCTATTTTTCGATCATCTTTAGGATCATTCCGCCATATTGTACGAACAATGGCGCAAATACTACCGCTACGATCGTCATCAGCTTGATCAGGATGTTGATCGACGGTCCGGATGTATCCTTGAACGGGTCACCTACCGTATCACCAACAACTGCCGCTTTGTGAGGCTCAGAACCTTTTCCGCCGTGAGCTCCGCTTTCGATATATTTTTTCGCATTATCCCATGCTCCGCCGGCATTGGACATCATGATCGCCATCAATACCC
>JAUMYO010000080.1 GCA_030528605.1 Peptostreptococcaceae bacterium
TCGATGCCTTCTATATGCGCCGGATAAAGATCTCTAGTCTTTACTTTCAAATCATTCATGATCGCCCCTCGCCATCAGCCGCTGATCTGACGAAGGCGACAGATCATGAGGAGATCATCCGCCCGCTCTTCCAGGATCTCAAAACCGAGTTTTTGATACATCTTGGCTGCATGATTGATCTTCTGGACGGATAAGGAAACTTTCGCATATCCCTGTTCCCGAAGTTCTGCAAGCATCCTCTCCATCAACTCCGTGCCGATGCCTCGGTTGCGATATTCTTTGAGAAGGGAGATCGACAAGGAAGGGGTCTCATCATCCACATGACCGTGATCGTCCATCACGCGCACCCAAACCGCACCGACGATCCGATCGTCCGCTTCGGCAACCAGGCAGTGATCGTCCTTTTCTTGACCGAAGTTTTTGACATAGATCTGCAGCTCGGGCAGATCGATGATCTCTTTCGGCGGAGGCTCGGTCCCCTCCGGCACAAAGATCGCTTCATATAAAAAGTCGTCCAGTATTTTGCGCTCTTCTTCTCTCAACTCTCTGATCAAATGATCCATACCTACCTCCGTTTTCCGATCGATCCGATATCAAACCTCTCGCTTTATAAATCCTTTTCCGCTCACCTCGACCATGTCCGAGATCGACATAAAAGCCTTCGGATCGAGTTCTTCCACGATCTGTTTGATCCTCACGACCTGACGATTGCTCGCCACGCAATAGATCACCTCTTTGTGCTCTCCGGTATAAGCTCCCCTGCCTTGAAGCAGCGTGACGCCTCGATGCGGATCCACCATGATGACCTTGGCGATCTCGATGCTCTTCTGCGAAACGATCATGATCTGTTTCTTATCATCAAAACCGCTGATGACCTTGTCCACACATTGATAAGCTACATACATCGCGATCAACGTATACATCCCTCTCTCCACACCGAACAGGGTCGAGGCGATCGCCACGATGATAAAATTCATCCCCATCAGTGCCGAGCCGATGTTCATATTCCACTCTTTTCTTGCGATCATCGCCAAGATATCAAGCCCTCCCTGGCTGGTCGCATAGCGGAAAAGGATCCCCATCCCGACACCGTTGATGACACCGCCGAAAACTGCAGAGAGCATGATGTCCTCCACGCGGAGATCAAGGTCCAGCTGCTTGAGCATCATCAAGAAGACCGACAGCAGGTTGGTCGAGATAAAGGTGAATATCATAAATTTCTTCGGCAGCTTGCGAAAGCCGAGCACGAAGATCGGTATATTGATCAAGAGGATGAAGATCCCGCTCGAAAGATCGGTCAGATACTGTATCATGATCGCAATACCGCCCACACCGCCGCTCAACAGGCGATGCGGTATAAAGAAAAAGGTGATCGCGATCGCACATAATAACTCCCCGATACATACTGCCGCCAATTTTTGGATGTTGCTTCTCATAATGTCCTTCTTTCCTGTTGCTTTCAAATCGCTTGCAACTTTTTATACTATCATTTTTGGGATATCTTCTTCCTCTCTCGGAAATGCCGTCGAGCCCGAAGCTCAGGGACCCGGATAGCGGATGCGAAAAAACCACTGCCGCAGAAGGCTCTTTCCTCCCGGGCGGTGGTCTCTCGGTCTCTCCGATCTACTGTGTCGAAAAGCTCCGGATCATCTGCTCGACTTCTTGTTCCCAAGGATGTTCGGATGATAGCGGATGGATCAGCAACAACGAAATGATCCGATCGTCCTCTTTTGCACGATAGTAGATCATCTTGTTTTCGGTCGAAGTCCCTGTCACCGCTCCACCATAGAACACATGTCCGTCGCGGGAAAGCACGGTCCCGATCTTCTCTGCGTTAAGATCCCCGCCTTCGGTCAACTCTTCCCGGATCAGTTCCTCATCGACTTCCACATCCGGAAAGCTCAGATCGCTGATCTCAAGCGTTGCATCCTCTCCTTCAAATTTATAGATGACACCGGTCGTATCGACATCATCGGACTCATCGATGATCTGTGTATCGACCTGCTTCAATTTCTCCGCAACATCCAGGGAAAAAGTCTTGTCTTTGCTGACAAAATTCCCGATCACCGGCTCCTGTTCCTCTTTTTTTTCATTTCCTTCCTTAGGAATGGTCGTCTCCTGTTGTCCGTTCGGCGGTGTCGGCATATCCACTTTGCCGCTCTCATTTGCTGAACAGCCTACTACCAGTGTCGGTACCAACACCAATATTCCTAATAGGATCCCTTTTGCCCATCTATTTTTCATAAAATCCTCCTGAATATCTGCTGACGGATCCGATCAGCTTACAAATTCATTTCTTCCGAGCTCTACGATCCTTTTCTATAATAAAAACGATCCTCTTTTTGTTCTTATCTCCTCATCGGATCCGTCGATCGGCTTAGCCGATCCTTTTTTCAAGGCTTATTATAGCATAGGCAAACCGCCACTTCAACCAAAAAGCCTATTACAAAAGTTACAGTTTTTCAGAGCCGATCCCATCCCAAGCTCTACAGGATCGTCCCTCTCCGCTGCATCGTTCCATCGGAACGAAAATATATCTATACGCTTATTTTATCGGATAATACTAAAAATTTTTTATTCCCATAATATCGATCCGACCCCTATGCGTAATATTTCTGACCGATCTGCTCATACGACCTACGGCTCGTCTTGCATGACTTTGTCGATCCCATCGAATAAAGAACGAACATCGTTCTATGACTTCTATCGGGCTTAGTATCATACCATAAGATCGTTCATATCTTCATTAAAAAAGCACATCGTCCGAAAACGTTGTGCTCTTTTTGACTCGTATCGATCCCTGAAAGCCCTGTACCGATACCCCACAGGACCGGCACTTAACAACAATGTTTATATCTTGTAGGGAAGGATGTCCTACCGCTGTCCCGTGATCGAAGCGGTATCTATGTGTCGGTCTTATCGGATAATAAGATCAAAATGGTGCAAAGCCTTGGGAGAACCAAGAGTTCTGCAATGCCTGATCGACTTCTCTTGCAAAATCGTCACGATGTTTGATCTCCCATTTCGCAAGTGTTTCCAAAAGCTCTTTGGCTGCCGGATCTTCCACTTCTTTTGCTGCATTTTGGTAATAGACCGCAAAGTCGTTCTCCATCGCATAAGCCATCCTCAAGATCGGAAGCTCGGATACATCGAAGTCCTCGCTTAGCCCTGCAAGCTCGGATGCTTTGCTGTCCACGATATCATTTCCTGCGTTGACATCCAGATCCAAAGGCGCGATCTGTTTGTTGTTTTGAAGATTTTTGAGCTGATCGTTCAAGATCTCGTAATGCTCATCTTCCATCGCGGAAAGCCCTTCAAACATCAATTTGATGCTCTTGTTTTGTACCTTATCTTTGTAAAAAGTGTAGAACTCTTTTGCGCGAAGCTCCATCGCCATCGCGTACTTTAGGATATCTTCCAGTCTGTTCATATTTCCTCCGTTTCCAAACATATAAAATGATCAACACCTATTTTTAAGTGCGGACATCATCTTTGAAGAAGGTCGGACATTCGGTAAGTCCATCCGTGATCTCTTGGACTGCCGCATCATAAAAACCCTAGCTGTAAAACAGATTTTCCGATGGAAAGCATGGGTCGCAGGTCACATCGATCCCGAGTTTTGCGTAGGTCTGCTCATCGCTTCGGTTGAGGATCGTCGTCGAATGCGCCTTGGTATTTTTCAGATCCCCGAGCTTTTCAAGTGCTACCTTCGCTACGGGATTCGCCGTTGCCGAGATCGCCAGGGCGATCAATACTTCTTCCGTCGTAAGCAGCGCATTCTTACCCGAGCCGAGCGCATCGCTCTTGAGCGTCATGATCGGCTCCAAGATCGAAGGCGCGATCATATGCAGACGATCGTCCAGACCGGCAAAGTGTTTGATCGCATTGAGTACCGCTGCCGCCGTCGCATCCATGACATCGGTCTTTCTCCCCGTGATCATCGTCCCGTCGTTGAGCTCGATCGCTACCGCCGGGTAGGTCAGATCATTCTCCCCGATATATTTTGACTGCTTGTCTCTTGCCGCCTGGACCGAGATCCGATCGGTCTCTTTGAGATCCAGCTCATCCATGATACGTTTTGCGCGATCGGCAGTCGCGGCATCGACATATCCCATCTTGTAATCACATGCCGCCTTAAAATAGCGGCGAATGATCTCCTGCTCCGATGCTCGGCGCACCGATCCGTCATCGATGATCCCGAATCCGATCCGGTTGACACCCATATCGGTCGGCGATCTGAACATCGATTCCTTGCCCGTGATCTTCTCGATGATGCGTCTTAGGACGGGAAAGGCTTCGATATCCCGATTGTAATTGACCGCCTGCTCCCCATAAGCTTCCAAGTGGAACGGATCGATCATATTGACATCCTTCAGGTCCACCGTAGCGGATTCATAAGCGATATTCAGCGGATGTTTGAGCGGTACGTTCCACACGGGGAAGGTCTCAAACTTGGAATAGCCTGCCGTTTTCCCCTGCCTGTTCTCATGATAGAGCTGGCTCAAACAGGTCGACAGCTTTCCGCTGCCCGGTCCCGGCGCGGTCACCACGACGATCTTTTTGCTCGTCTCGATATAAGGATTTTGCCCATAGCCTTCATCGCTGACGATCGTATCCACATCGCTCGGATAGCCCTTGGTGGATCGGTGGATATATACTTTGATATTGCGCCGCTCCAATTTTTGGATAAACATCGTTGCCGACGGCTGATCATTGTATCGCGTGATCACGACGGAGTTGACTTCCAAGCCGTTCGCCCGAAGATCGTCGATCAGACGCAGCACATCCATGTCATAGGTGATCCCGAAATCCCCCCGGATCTTATTGCGCTCGATATCGCCTGCATACAGACAGATGATCACCTCGACATTGTCCTTCAGCTTTTTCAGCAATTTGATCTTCGCATTCTCATCAAAGCCCGGGAGCACACGCTTGGCATGCATGTCGTAAAACAGCTTGCCGCCAAATTCCAGGTATAATTTGTCATAATCGTTCACTCGCTCCAGTATGTACTGTGATTGCTCCTCCAAATACTTTTCGGGATCAAAACCTTTTATCATATCATTCCTCATCGTTTGTAGTATTTTTCCTCTCAACGGATCTTGTTTCTTTGATACCTTTAATATTATACCACTGATCCGGCTCATTTGGATATCGAATTACAAAATGAAAAAAAGAAATTTACGATCCCATGCCTTTTGGGAAAGCAGCCCGGACATCTTATCCAAAAGACCTCTGCCTCTCTCGATCGCTCTATGACCGCTCTTTCGCCATGTCAAAACGCTTCTTCTTTCTTGAGATCTTTGTCTGCCCAAAAAAATTTTTCCCCCTTTGGAAAAAAATTCCATATAGCCCGGCGTAAAGAGAAAGGAGGTAGCAAATGGCAACGACCACACCGAAGAGCCTCGTGCTCCGTCTGACTTATGACTTCGGACTTTCCGGCGACAAAAAAGTCATCAAGTCCAAAACGATCAACGGTCTTCGCATCGACGTGGGAGATGAAAAACTTCTCGATCTGGCAAATGCGATCTTCGCACTGCAGACGAAGTCCGGCACGATCACCAAGGTAGAAAACTCGACCATCACCGCATAGTAAGAAAGGAGGTACAGAATGAATGGAGAAAAAATGCTGATCCTTGTGTTCAAGAAAAGCAACGGCGGAAACTTCCGTTTTGGGATCCCTTATCCGACAGGATCCGCCGAAGCTGCACCGATCAAAGCTCTCGGATCGGTCATGATCGACAACGATCTGATGGAGTTTTCCGACGGAGCCAAGCTCCTTGTCCTGGAAAAAGCCTACTACCAAGAGATCAAACACAACGAAGTATCGCTGGCTTAGTCCGCGATCGAAAAAATCGCTCGGAACGATCCGTTCCGGGCGATTTTTTTGTGCCTCCGATCTTTTTCAGAAGATCACGATCTTTCTCCGCATCCCCGGAAAGGATCCGAGCGATCCGTTCTCCTCTTGTCGTTCATGCCGATACCCGATACGATCCCCACCGGAAGATCATCTCTCGACCGGATCGACAAAGTACAGCAGCTCAAATGATGTCGTGAAGCTTTAATCGCATCACATTGCTTTACGCTTTTTCTTAGCCGGTCTCTGTGAAACCGTTTTGCCTTTCGATCGCTCGGATCCTTTCCGATCGGATATTTTCTTTTATGCGATCTCCGCAAAAAGTGATTTTTTTCACCAATGTTTCACTCTTATCAACGTTTTCCTTCTTGCCGATATAGGTATGCAACAGTTAGGAGGTTTACGTGAAAGGAACAGTCGTGGGAACATGGATCAAAACATTGCGATCCCTCTATCCACAAACGATAGATCAAAATATGAAAGACGCCGGGATGGATCCCCATGCACCGATCTCGCCGTTTGACAATATCGAAGACAGCAAAGTCCATCGATTTATCGGATCGATGGCAAAGGACATGGGCATCGGCACGGACCGGCTTTGGCGCATCATCGGCAAAGACAATGTTCGCGCTTTCTATCAGTCTTATTCTCTGTTTTTCAACAAGAGTGATCTATACCACTTTTTGGATTCGATGAATGATGTCCATAAGATCGTGCGAAAAAAGATCGCCGGCTCAAACCCTCCGGCACTCGATATCGAGATCTTGTCTCCAAACAGCATCCTCTTTGTCTATTCGTCCAAGCGAAATATGTACGATTATCTGTTGGGTCTTTTAGACGGTGCGATAGAGCATTTCAAAGAAGATGTCCGGATCGAAGAGATCGAGCGAAGCGACGGAACGCTCAAGCTCAAACTCACTTTTCCTTATGAAGTTCGTCGGCTCAGACGCTATCCCTTGAACAGGATCCTCTCGCTCGGCATCTTCAAAGACTTCGGACTCAAACAAGCACTCTTGACCGCGATCCTGACCTTCATCGCTTCCAAGATCTTCCATGATATGGGATCGCAGCAAGATCCGGCATTTTTTTATCCGCTACTTACGATGCTTTGCGGCTATGCGAGCTATCGCTTGCTCAGTTTGCCGCTTCGTCACCTCCGACATGAACTGGAGTCGATCGAAGCAAAAGATTTTATCATCACCGACGAGATCCGGACCGGCGGTGACTTTATCGAAAAGATGCACCGATCCGCCCTCAAACTTAAAAGGCTCCTATCCGAAGATCTTATCGAGTTCAGCTCGATGACCGAAGAAATGGAAGGCTTCGGGCTCGATCTGAGCCATATCGCACACAATATGGATATCAACAGCAAAGGGATCTCCGATGTCGTAGGACAGCTTGAGACCGCATCGCATGCTCAGGCGGTCGAAGCGGAAAAGATCGTTGTCGTATTGCATGAAAATCTGGAGGGATTGATCGGTCTTTCCGAAGAAGAGAACAAAAACAAGATCGAATTGGAATCGGCATTATCCGATATCTCCTTCGCCTTTCAAGGGCTCAACAGCACGCTGGAGTCGATGCACGATATCTTGAGCGATTTTCAGGATCTCAAAAACACCAGCTCACAGATCCGTTCACGCGGTCGAGAGATCGAAGCGATCGCCAAATTCGTATCGGACATCTCGTTTCAGACCAACCTTCTTGCGCTCAACGCCTCCATCGAGGCAGCCCGAGCAGGCAGCGCCGGCAAAGGATTTTCCGTCGTTGCGGAAGAAGTGCGGATGCTCGCCGAACAATCTGCCGAAGCGGCAGAAAATATCCAAGGCAATGTCTTCGGTTTTCTCAAAGAGATCGAAAGCATCGCCGAGAAGATCGATACACAATATGATCATATCAGCAGCCAAAGCGGATCGATCGAGCGATCCGTCGCACAGGCGCAAGAAGCAAATGTCCGACTGGATCGGATCGGCGAAAGGATGCTGAAGTCCGTCGATGACCTCAAAGTACAGACCGAGAACCTCAACAAAGTCTTTGACTTTATCCAATCGCAGGCGGCACTCTCGGAAGAAAACTCCGCCGCAACACAGATCGTCGGGACCAATGTCAACGGATTTATCCATGAACTGCATCAGCTCACCGACGGGATACGGCAATTCGGTGCACTCACAAAAGAATTCAAAGATTTTATTATTGCCTATAAAGTATAGGAAAAAACTGACGATATCATAAACAGAAACAACTGCCGACACAGAAGACGCTCGGCAGATACCTTATCAAAATGCAAATTCCAATAAAGTTTAATATAAGATCTCCTCATAAAATAGAGTATGCCCCCATACTCTATTTTTCTTTATACAAAAAGCGTGGAATGTACCGACCCCAAAAGTTAGACCTGAAAAA